>JAKPCM010000173.1 GCA_029553255.1 Caldisericota bacterium
TGCTTTTGAATGGTTGTTTGAACCAGACTCATCCGACCTGAAAAAGGGATTCCTTGAAACATTTAATTTTACCATTGACGAATCTTTACCAATAGATATTGAAGTTGCAGTTGACCCTGAAATGCTCGGAAAAGTTTATGAGTCTTTGATTGCCGAGGAAGAAAGAGGAGAATCAGGCATTTTCTATACCCCAAGAATTGAAATTGACTTTATGTGCAGAATCTCTCTTGTTGAATATCTTGCAAATGAAACAAACATCCTGAAAGATAAGATTATTGATCTTGTTTTTAATCCGCATGATAAAGTTTCGTTATTTAATAAAAATGAGCTTGCACACGTCAAAGATAAACTTGATAAATTAAAGGTTGTTGACCCTGCTGTTGGGTCTGCCTCATTTCTTGTAGGAATGATGAATATCCTTGTTGAACTCCATCAGGAATTAACAAGGAAGCTTGAAAATAGAAAAGAAAATTTATTTACCTTGAAGCAAAAAATCATTCTTGAAAACCTCTATGGCGTTGATGCTAAGGATTGGGCTGTGATGGTTGGTGAATTGAGATTATGGCTCTCTTTAATTATAGAGACAAATGAAAAGTATATGGATATTTACACAAAGCCACTTTTACCAAATCTTTCTTTTAAAATTCGTCAAGGTAATTCGCTCATTTCAGAAATCAATGGCGTTAATATAAATCTAAAAAGTGAAATGCTAAATATACCAAGGACAGTAAGAGACAAAATAAATAGACTGATAGAAAGAAAATCTGCCTTTTTTTCTGGAATAAGAAGTGCTAATTTGAAAGAAATTGAAGAAATTGAAATAATAGAGAATAGGATATTTAGTGATTTATTAGAAGAGAAGATAGGTAAATTAGAGAATGAAATTAAAAGGTTGTCTGGTGATTTAACTTTATTTAAAAAAGGGGAACGTCCATCAGAAAAAGGATACATAATTCAGTTGGAACTATTTAAAAAAGAAGAAGATGTTGAAAGAGAAAGAATACCTGAATTTATAAAAAAAGTGGAGCAGCGAATAAATTTTATTGAAACTGAAATAGGCAAAAACAAAAAGGTACTTTTTTCTATTAAGAAAAAATCACAGAAAGATTATTTTATATGGGAACTTGATTTTATTGATGTCTTTTCTCAAAAAGGTGGCTTTGATATTGTCATTGGAAATCCTCCTTATGTCCGTCAGGAACTCATTGCTCCACCTTTTGAAGATAAAAACAGTTATTCTGATGATGAATGGAGAAAAATCAAAAAAGAATACAAAGAAAAATTGATTCAATCGGTAAGGAATGTCTGGGGCAATATTCTAAAAATTGATAAGAAGAGCGACCTTTATGTTTATTTTTACTATCAGGGATTATCGCTACTTCGTCCAAATGGGATTTTTTGTTTTATAAATTCCAATTCGTGGCTCGATGTTGGATATGGGGCAGGACTGCAAGAGTTTCTTTTAAAAAATATGAAACCACTTTATATTTTTGACAATCTCGTAAAAAGATCTTTTAGGCAGGCAGATGTAAACACAGTGATTGTCTTAATACAAAATCAAGAAATCAATCCCGATGATGACAATATCAAATTTGTTGCCTTCAAGAAATCTTTTGAAGATGTCTCCAATGCAGAAATTATCAAAACGATTGAAAATACAAATCAGCCTGTTTTTGACAATGAAAATTTCAGAATATATCCAAAAACCAAAAAAGAGCTTCTACTTGAAGGTGTTGAATTTCCAGAAGAACAGGAAAATCTGACAAAAATTGACCCTGAACATCTCCCATACATCGGCAACAAATGGGGCGGGAAATATTTGAGAGCACCAGAGATTTATTTTAAGATTCTGGAAAAAGGAAAAGGGAAATTGGTAAGGCTGGGGGATATTGCAGAGGTGCGGTTTGGTATTAAAACAGGAGCCAAT
>JAKPCM010000026.1 GCA_029553255.1 Caldisericota bacterium
TTTTTAGAGTGAGATATTATATTA
Organism: Caldisericota bacterium; assembly: GCA_029553255.1. Classification (GTDB taxonomy): domain Bacteria; phylum Caldisericota; class Caldisericia; order B22-G15; family B22-G15; genus JAAYUH01. The sequence continues at coordinate 25 of JAKPCM010000026.1, forward strand.
GAAATATTTTGAGTTTTAAAATGGAGTACTTCTTAGGAGAATTTTTAAAGTGAAATATTATATAGGAGTTGACATTGGTTCTGTTGCTACAAAAGTTGTTTTAATAAAAAATGATTCAGATGTTGAGTTTATTGGAGGAAAAATTTCACCAACAGGTTCTAATGGAAATTTTACTGCTCAAAAGTTGATAGATGAACTGATAAAAGAGAAAAATTTAAATAAAAATGATATAGAAAAAATTTTAGCAACAGGTTATGGAAGGATAAATGTGAGTTTTACAGATTTGACAAAAACTGAGATAAGTTGTCATGCAAAAGGAGCAAAGTTCGTTTTTCCAAAAACTAAAACAGTGATAGATATTGGAGGACAGGATAGCAAAGCGATCAAACTTAATTCAAATGGAGATGTTTTAGATTTTGTTATGAATGATAAGTGTGCAGCAGGGACTGGGAGATTTCTTGAAGTTATGTCTCACGCTCTTCAAGTTAATTTAAGTGATTTTGGAAAGTGCCATATCGAATCAAAAAAAGATATTCAAATTTCAAATATATGTACTGTTTTTGCAGAATCTGAAGTTATATCTTTAGTAAGTGAAGGTGTTGATAAAAAAGATATAATAAAGGGAATAAATTATTCAATTGCAAAAAGAGCACTTACTCTTCTTAAAAGAGTGAATGTTGAAGAGGAGGTAACTATGACAGGTGGTGTTGCAAAAAATAGAGGAGTTGTCCTCGCTCTTGAAGATTTGTTGAAACTCAAGATAAATATACCTGATATTCCAGAATTTATTGGCGCCCTTGGTGCTGCTTTATATGCAATTGAATCATAAGAGGAAAATATTCAAATGAATCATAGGAGGATAAAAATGGAAGAGATAATTGAAGTAAAGGGAAGAGAAATTTTAGATTCAAGAGGAGATCCGACAATTGAAGTTGAAGTGAAAACCATTTCAGGAAGTATAGGTGTTGCCTGTGTGCCATCTGGTGCATCAACTGGAAAATTTGAAGCATTAGAGTTAAGAGATAATGACGAAAGGTTCCACGGCAAAGGTGTCTTAAAAGCGATTAAAAATATTGAACTTATAATCGCACCTGAAATTCTTGGTTTTGCTGTTTTAAATCAAGAAGAGATAGATAGAAGGATGATAGAGTTAGATGGCACAAAAAATAAAAGTAATTTAGGTGCAAATGCGATTCTTGGTGTTTCTCTTGCAGCATCAAGAGCTGCCTCACACTTTTTAGACATTCCATTATATAAATATCTTGGTGGATATTTCACTGATACTTTGCCAGTTCCATTTTTAAATATAATAAATGGTGGAAAACATGCTGAAAATAATCTTGATATCCAGGAGTTTATGATTGTTCCATATGGTTTAGATTCTTTCAAAGATGCAATTAGGGCTTCATCTGAAATATATCACACTCTGAAAAATATTTTAAAAAAGAGGAAACTTTCGGTAGGAGTTGGAGATGAAGGAGGTTTCTCACCAAATTTAGAAAGTAATGAAGAGGCTATAAAATTGATAGTTGAAGCTACTAGTGAAGCAAACTATAAATTAGGAGAAGAGATTTTTCTTGCTCTTGATTCAGCAGCGAGTAGTTTTCATAAAAATGGTAAATATTTTTTTGAGGGAAAAGAGGTTAGTTCCTCCTTTATGATTGATTATTATGAGAAATTGATCGATAAATATCCAATAATTTCCCTTGAAGATTCATTATCTGAAGATGATTATGAAGGATGGAAAGAGTTAACAAAAAAATTAAAAGATAAAATATTTATCATAGGTGATGATATTTTTGTAACCAATAAAGAGAAATTAATTTTTGGAATAGAGAATGGAATAGCAAATTCAATTTTAATAAAAGTGAATC
>JAKPCM010000053.1 GCA_029553255.1 Caldisericota bacterium
GAAAGAAGTAAGATACCATCTATTTAAAGATAATTTAATAAATAATTAAAACTTTATCCCTTTTAGTATAAAAAATTTTCTATAAGTTCAATAATTTTATAAATTTTAAAAACATAGAACAACATCCACTTTTTAAAAAAATAAATATTTATTAAAGATTCTTTTACTAATTACTCTATTTTTTCACATAAATTATGAATCTCTCTTAAATCTTAAAGATTATAAAATCTTCACTAACAAATATTTTATGAAATCATTTTGGTTATATAAATCATACATCATTGATTTCACTCTTTCCAAATAAAAGTATCACTCATTTTATCTCACATCTTATCTTTGTTAATTCTAAAATTATTATAGCATCATTTTCACTCATAGTTATCCTCACATAAAAAATTTATAAATTTTCTAATTTTTTTCTTTTTTTATGGTAAGGTATCATCGTTAAACCTCTTGAAAGTAAAAGAAGGGCTGCAACAATTATTAATAATTGATATGGATAAAAAGGGTATTTATTTACCACAATAATAAACATTGTTATAAATCCAAAAACCGCGCCAAAAGGTATTGGTCCCATAAATTTTATGAATTTATCAAGTTTAAGTAGGACATATAAAAAAATAAAACAGATAGCTACAATCACCGATATTATTGTTTCAATTGGAAAAACATAAATTGCTGCACCAAGAGTTGCTGCTAAACCCTGACCTCCTTTAAAATTAAAATAAATTGGAAAATCATTCCCTAAAATCATAGCTATATAGGACAAAATAATTGTTAAATCACTTTTTCCAAATGTTGTTGCTAAAAAAATAACTAAAATACCTTTTAATCCATCCAAAACACCAACTATAACTCCAGTTAATAAACCAAATTGTCTTGAAACACCAGCAGAACCAGCGAAATCTTTTTCTCTTATATCTTGTTTTTTAATATATTTAGTAATTATAATTCCCCATGTTAATGAGCCAATAAAATAACTTAATATTATAATCAAAAAATCAATCATATACCCTCCAATACAATTTCATTTTATCATTAAATTTCTCAAAAATTTTTCAACTCTTTATATAATCTCCACTCTCTTTTCCCATATCCAAGAATTTTATAAATTTCAAAAATTCTTCCATTTTTTGTTTTAACTATATAGATTTTTTTATGTTTTCTTTGATACCATTTTCTTTCTAAATCAATTCTTCTCTCTTCAAATAAAATCCTATCTATGAAGAATTTTTCACCATTCCATATAAAATTTTTTGGTATTCCAATTGAATTAACCTCAACAGATATTCCCTCACCTATAAAAATATCCATCATAATAAAATTATAAAACTAATTAATTAACTATCAATGATAATAGTAGAACTCTTAAAACTCTCTATTTTGTCATTCTTGTCCCTGCGAAACAGAGAAAAATGGAATTTACTATTTCCATTTTGTCATTCCCGTGAAAACAGTAGTCCATTATTCCATTTTATAATTCCCTTGTAAACGGGAATCCAGTATTTCCCTCAGTAAAATAAATTCCTTCTCCCATTAAAAATGGGTATTTTTGTCATTCCCGTTAAAACGGGAATCCAGTATTTATAAAGGTAATAAAGATTCCTACTTCAACTGGGATGAAGATATGGATAACTTTTTCAGAGATTTCGATATGTAATATTGACAGATTATAAATATTTATATAAAATTATTATACCCTCCCCTATAGGGTAGGAATAAATTTTAAAAGATAATTTTAAGGAGAAAGAATGAAGAAGGATATTAAAAAAGATGAAAAAACAATAAAAAAGAGTGAGCATATTCATCATAAGCATGAAGATATCCTTAAATTGATAAATATTGCCAAAGGGCACCTTCAAGGTATAGAAAATATGATTCTTCAAGATAAATATTGCATAGATATTTCTAAACAGATCCTTGCAGTTGTATCAATTTTGAAAAAGGCAAATCTTGAAATCTTGAAAAAACATCTTGAAACATGTGTAAGAGAGTCAAGAAATAGTGATGAATTTGAAGAAAAAATTGAAGAATTGAAAATGGTTCTTGAATATTTAACAAAAGGTAAAGAGGTTTGATATATGAAGAAAAGAGTAACAGTGGAAGTAGAGGGGATGACCTGCGCATCCTGTGCTTTAACTGTAAAAAAAGCAATTGAGAGTACAGATGGAACTTCTGATGTTGATGTAAATCTTGTAACAAATAGTGCAACTTTTTCTTATGATCCAGATATTATAACAATTTTAGATATT
>JAKPCM010000064.1 GCA_029553255.1 Caldisericota bacterium
GGTTCAATTAATCCATAATTCCCGTCAGTTCTTTTGTAAATAACATTAATTTTATCAGTATTTGAATTTAAGAAAACAAAAAAAGTATGTCCAAGTAGCTCCATCTGCAATATAGCTTCTTCTTCATCCATTGGTTTTAAAGTAAATTTTTTAACTTTTACTATTTTTGGAGCTTCTTCTAAATCAGATGGATTTTCTTTTTCAACATTTTCCAAAAAATTTCTTGTTTCTCTTCTTTTTTCTATAAAACTATCTTTATATTTTTTAATTTGCCTTTTGGTTTTATCGAGAACATCATCAATAGATGAATATATATCTTGTGTTCTACTCTCACCTCTAATAACTGTGCCTGACATAGAAATTGTAACTTCTGATTTATAAAGTCCTCTTTCTTTTGAAATTATCAAATCAACTTCCTGAATATTTTCAAAGAATTTTTCTGCTGTTGCAAATCTTTTTTCTGCATAATTAATAACATCATCTGTTAAGTTTATTCCTTTTCCTTGAACGATGAATTTCATATCTTCCTCCTTAATATGATAAAAATAAACATAATAATCAAAACTAACTTTAAATTAGTATAATATTATTTTTACCCATTGTCAAATGTATTAATAGAGATATTATATAAATTCAAAGGATATTGAAAAAATTTAAAATTCTATTATTCTTAAGATTAATGTATGCAAAGGTAAAAAGTTTGACTAATGTAGGGCTTAAAGTATATGAGGTAATAGTTGAAGTTGATATTTCAGTTGGTCTTCCATCTTTTACAATTGTTGGTCTCCCTGATGCTTCAGTTCAAGAAGCAAAAGAGAGAGTTAGAGCTGCAATTAAAAACTCAGGTTTTGATTTTCCTGCAAGAAGAATAACGGTTAATCTTGCACCAGGCGAGCTAAAAAAAGAAGGGACTATTTTTGATCTTCCAATTGCTATTGGAATTCTTGCTGCATCTGGAGAATTAAATCCAGAAATAGTAAACAGTTATTATTTCGCTGGTGAGTTGTCCCTTGAGGGTGACTTAAGGAAAATAAAAGGAGGGCTTTCACTTTCTCTTTTTTTAAAAAATTCAGATTTATCTTTTATAATTCCTGAAAAAAATCTTTACGAGTGTTCTCTTTCAAAAGAAACAAAACTCATTCCATTTAAAAATTTGAATGAAATCATCTCTTTTTTAAGGGGTGAAATTAAAAAAGAAGTTATGAGTAATCTTAACATAAAATTTAATGAAGAGCAATTTGATGTTGATTTCTCAGATGTTAAAGGCCACTCTTTTCTAAAAAGAGCAATGGAAATATCTGCATCTGGTAAACATCATATTATTATGGTTGGATCTCCAGGTTCTGGTAAAACAATGCTCGCAAAGAGAATGTTAACAATTATGCCAAAACTTTCTTTTGAAGAGGCAGTAGAAATAACTGAAATTTATTCAATTGCAGGAATGCTTAAAGAAGACGAAGAAATTGCAGCCTTAAGACCATTTAGATCTCCTCATCATACAATTTCTTATGCAGGGCTTGTTGGTGGTGGTACAAATCCAAAACCAGGAGAAATTAGTTTAGCACATAAAGGAGTACTTTTTTTAGATGAACTCCCAGAATTTAGAAGAGATGTTTTAGAGGTTTTAAGACAACCCATTGAAGATGGTTTTGTTACAATTTCAAGAGTTAAGATGAGTTTAGTATATCCATCAGATTTTATTTTAATTTCTGCAATGAATCCTTGTCCTTGTGGATATTTTGGTGATTCAGAAAAAAATTGTACCTGCTCTGTATATGAAATTAAAAAATATAGAAGTAAAATTTCAGGTCCTCTATGGGATAGATTTGATATAAAATTAAAGGTACCAAGAATAAGTGAAAGTGAGCTTTTTAGTCAAAATGAGGGTGAAAGTTCTAAGTTAATAAGAGAAAGAGTTATGAAAGCATGGAGAATTCAAAGTGATAGATATAAAAATGAAAATATAAAATTTAATGGAAAATTAACACCTATGTTAATTAAAAAATATATTCCTTTAACTAATGAAGCTGAAAATACCTTGAGAAATGCTCTTAAAAGTTTAAATTTAACTGTAAGAAGTTTTCATAAAATTATAAAAATTGCAAGAACAATAGCTGATTTAGAGGGAGTTGAAAAAGTCAACACATCGCATCTCCTTGAAGCAATTAGTTATCAAAGATATTCATTAACAGATGAAATATAAAAATTTACATATTTTAGTAATATCAATTGACAATCTTGATGATGTATTGAATTATAATTTTTTTAAAAATTTATTATTGAGGAAGAATTTAAAAATTAAAGGGATCAGATTTAAAAAATTTAAAATAAATCTAATCCCTAAATAAGTGTTATAAGTTACCCATAGTTAATGCCATAACTGCTTTCTGAACATGAAGACGATTCTCTGCTATATCATAAATTATTGAATTTTTAGAGCTTGCAACTTCATCCTCAACTTCATTTCCTCTATCTACTGGCATCGGGTGAATAAAGTAAGCGTCATTGGTTAACTTCATCAACTCTTTTGATAAAATCCAATCTTTATGTTGATTAGCCATTTCGATCTCTTTATCTTTGCCCCAATCATATCTTTTTGGACTCATCCAGTTTCTTGAATATACAACATCAGCTCCTTCAAGTGATTTTTTTAAATCATTAAGATTGCCAGGGACTATTTCAAAACTACTGTTTGATTTTTTTGAATTATCTTTTACCATATTCATTACTTCAGGATCGAGGTCATATCCTTCAGGATAAACAAGTTTTATATCCATTCCAAACATTGAAGAAATTAGCAAATTTGCATGAACAGAAGACCAGCTTCTTACCATTGTTGAATAGCTCCACATCATTACGAGTTTTTTTCTTTTAACATCTCTTAGGTGTTCTAACATTCCCATCATATCAGCAAGTGCTTGACAAGGATGACATTTGTCATGAGCCATTGATATAATAGGGATATCAGCATATTTTGCATACTCCCTTAAAATAAAATCACCATCACCATATTTTTCAATTGCATCTTCAAGAATTCTAATTCCAATCCCAACACCATATCTACTCATAACTTTTGCTGCATCTTCTATTGTTTCTCCTGCCTTACCCTTTTCCCTCAATCTCATTGTTTTTGGTTCAAGAAATTGAGCATGTCCTCCAAGTTCTGTTGTAGCAGTTTCAAAAGATTGTCTTGTTCTTACACTCGGATTATAAAACATCATAAAAAATGTTTTATTTTTTAATGCATCTTTATATTGATTAGTATATCTTGCTCTCTTCATTTCTTTCGCTACTTCAAGAGTTTCTTCAATTTCAGATAAAGACCACTCTTGAATAGTTATTAAATCTCTACCATAAAGTTTATGCATCTTTTCCTCCTACTCTCTTACTATTGTTGTTCCTGCCTTTCCTTCGAGAGTTTCAAGATATTTCTCAGTTAACGATATATATGCTATCTTTCCGCCTCCTTCAAGGAATTTAACTATTGCTGAAATTTTTGGACCCATACTTCCAGGAGGGAAATGTCCTTCGTTAAGATATTTTTTTGCTTCTTCAAGAGTTAATCTTCTTAAATCAACTTGATTCGGTTTTTGATAATTCAATTTTGCTCCATCTTCTCCAGTAAAGATAGTAAATGTAACTTCTACTTCCTCGCCTCTTTTTTTCGCTCTATCAATTAACATTCTTCCAAGGAGAGAAGATGCTAAATCTTTATCAATTACTGCCTCAACTCCACTATAGATTTTAATATCTTTTCCATTTTTGAAAGTAATTCCATAGTTACATTCAAAATTTCCTTCTTTATCTGGTTCAACTTCAATGACTGGAATTCCACCACCTCCAACAGTTATTGGTATGAATCCTTTTTCTATTGCTGCCTCAACTGCTTCAATTTCAACAATATCAAGAGGTTCGGGAGAGGGAACAACTTTCCTCCATATTTCATTTCCCTTATCATCTTTTTTATATAATTTCATTGCCCAGCCATCTTTCTTGATTCTTTCCTCAGCTTCCTCTTTTGTGTATGAAGGACCTATATATTTTGTTGGATTTTGAAATCCCGGATCATTTTTGTCAACAACAACCTGTGTTACAATTCCAACAATTGTTTTCTCTATACCATTAGTTTTTAACTCATTTCCAAGTATCTGTCCAATCATATAACCCATAGAACCCTGTGTGTCTGAACCACAAACATCAAGAGGAATTGGTGGAAGAATTGGTCTTGAATATTCTGATCTTAGAAAAACATTTCCAACCTGAGGTCCATTTCCATGAGTAATAACAAAAATATCATTTGGATATTGTTTGATGATTCTTGCGATGTGTTTACAAGTTTCAGATGTTCTTCTCCATTGCATTGCAACATCTGGTATTATTGCTTTACCATTTTCATCAGTTAAACCAACTGGTGAAACTTCATTACCTCCAAACGCAAATATTCTGATGTGTCTTTTTTTGTTCATCTAATCCTCCTTCATAAATAGTTGTTAATTAGTCCGACTCTCTCATTGAATTCTCTAATTAAATCATCCCAAATTTTATAGGAATTAAATTTTTCTTTAAAATAATTTTCATTATTCCATTGCTCTTCTAACTCATCAACTCTCTTTCCCCTCTGTTCAACCCATGTAAAATATTTCAAATTATGAATTCTTCTTTTATCATAATAGGATAATTCTAACATCCATTCAGTGTTCTGAAAAATTAAGGACTTTTCATAATCCCTCCCTGCTTGAATTAAACTATAAGTGCCTCTTTCTTCTTGTAATTCAACAACTCTTGATTTATAAAGTTCCATTGAATCAGTTGCAACAGTTATAACTATATCATTTTCTTTGAAGTTAAAATATTTTGAAATTTTGATAGAGCCAATTAAGTTAGCAATACTTGATATTCCAAGTAGATCAAGATTATTAATAAAATCTTCTGTAATTTTTAGAGAATGTAAAAATTTCTTTCCATTTTCTTCATTAAATAATCTTAATAATCTAACACAATCCTCATCATCTATATCAACTACGATATCAAGATTTTTTACATCCATAATCCATGGAACATGTTTATCTCCTATTCCTTCAATTCTATGTGCTCCATAACCATTCAGAAGTAATGTCGGACATTGAAGTGCTTCGCCTGCTCCTACTTTTAAATTAGGAAATTTTTCTTTTAAATAATTACCTGATCCAAGAGTTCCTGCTGACCCTTGAGTTAAAAATAGTCCGCTTAGTTTATCATCTTTCCTTTTTACTTTGTTAAAAATCTCTTCCATTGCTGGACCAGTTACAGCATAATGCCATGTAGGATTTCCAAAATCTTCAAATTGATTCAAAACAAAAACTTCATCTGGATTTTGTCTCTTTAGTTCCTCGCTTTTATCAAAAACCTCTTTAACATTACTTTCACTACCTGGAGTTGGATATATTTCAGCTCCCATACTTTTAAGCCAATCAAATCTCTCTTTATTCATTCCTTCAGGAAGAACTGCTATACTTTTACATCCAAGAAGATTAGAATCATAAACTCCTCCTCTACAATAATTACCAGTTGAAGGCCAGAGTGCTTTATGTTTAGTTGGATCAAATTCACCAGTTATTAATTTTGAAACAAGAGGTCCAAATGTCGCTCCTACTTTATGTGAGCCAGTTGGGAACCATTTTCCAATCAACATAATTATTCTACTTTTAACTCCTGTTAACTCTTTTGGAAATTCTATAAAATTGACACCATTAAAGAGACCACCAAATTTTTTTGGTTCATTTTTCCATGTAATTCTAAATAAATTTCTTGGGTGTGTATCCCAAAGACCAACATTTGTTAACTCATCTTTGATTTTTTGAGGGATTTTATCTGGCTCCCTCATTTCTTCGTAAGTTGGAATTATGATATTTTTTTCTTTTGCTCTTTGTATTGAATTTTTTAAAACCTCTTCATTTTTAATCCTCATAAAACTACCTCATAAGAAGAGCCATAATTGCTTTTTGTGCATGTAATCTATTTTCAGCTTCATCAAATATGACTGATTGAGGTCCATCCATAACATCATCATCAACTTCAAAACCTCTATCTGCTGGAAGACAATGCATATATATTGCATCTTCTTTTGCTAAACTCATCATCTCTTTTGTTGTTTTCCAATTCTTATTTTTATCAAAAAGTTCCTGAGATTTTTCTAACATAGGTTTTGTAACTTCAGGAGGTATAAAATGTTTACTTGTCCATGCCTTTGGATAAACAACATCAGCATCTTTAAAAGCCTCTTTCATATCATTAACAATTTCAAAACTTCCACCATATTTTCTAACATTTTCTTTAACAGCATCAATTATATTTGGATCGAGTTCCAATCCTTCTGGATGTGCAAGTGTTATATTCAATCCAAATTTTGATGCAACAGTTATAGCACTTTGTGGTACTGCAAGAGGTTTTTCGACAGAAGGAGAATAGGCCCAACTCATAACAAATTTTTTCCCTCTTAGATCCCTTCCCTTTTTCTCAATGATGGTCATTATATCTGCCATTGCCTGGCAAGGGTGATACATATCATCTTCCATATTTATAACTGGTATATCTGACCAATATGCAAATTCTCTTATCATTCTATCGGCCTCACCATAAATCCAATCAACTGGTTCTCCATAACAACGAATAGAAATTGCCTCACCCATTCTTGATAAAACTCTTGCAACATCCGAAACTCTCTCAGTTGAATATGCTATCTCTCTTCCTGGAAGAGCTGGTGTATAAATCTGCTTTGGATTCAAATCATGTGCATGACCTCCAAGTTGATGCATTCCAGCTTCAAATGAGTTTCTTGTTCTTAAAGATTGATTATAAAAAATCATAAATAATGTTTTACCTTTTAAAAGTTCATGAGGTTCCCCAATTGCTCTCTTTTTTTTCAAATCCCATGCAACTTCAAGAATTGTCTCAAGCTCTTCTTTTGTGAATTCAAGATCAGTAATAAAATCTCTTCCTCTGAAACTCTCTGTTTTCATTATATCCTCCTTTGAAAAAAATAACTAATTAAAATTTTATGATTTTAGAATATAATGTCAATATGTTCTATTTTAATATAAAATAATATTAGGAGGTAAAAAGTGGAAAGAGAAAAGATAAAAGATAAGATAGTAGATATTTTGATTAATGGTGTTCATGTAAAAAAATCAAAGGTTTTTTCAAAAGAAAACCCCAAATTTATCGATGATTTAGAAATGGATTCATTGAGCATTCTTGATCTTATTGAAAGAGTAGAAAAAGAGTTTAATATTGAAGTTAAAGACGAGGAGATAGAAAAATTATCTGATTTAGATAGTGTTATTGATTATCTATATAATAAAAAAAGGAGCCCTTAAAACAAAAGGGCTCCTTTTTAAATACTAAATTATTTAAGTTCTACTTTTTTAATCTTTTTCTTTGCTTCTTCCTTTTTTGGCATTTTTATTTCAAGAACTCCATCTTTAAATTCTGCTTGGACTTTTTCAGGGTCAACCTCTGCAGGAAGTGAAATTACCCTTTCAAATTTTCCATAATTAATTTCTTTTCTTACATAATTTCCTTTTTTTGTTTCTGTTTCTTCTTTTCTTTCACCCTTTAAATGAACCTCATCTTCTGTAACAGTAACATCGATGTTATCCTTTTTTAAACCAGGAAGCTCTGCTTTTAAAATAACATCATTATCTGTTTCAAATAGATCAACTTTTGGCATAATCATTAATTCTCCATCTCTTCTTGTTGGGAGAAAATCTTCAAACATCCTATCAATTTCCCTTCTTAGTCTCTCAAAATCTGGAAAAATATCAAAATCCCAAGGTTCAAATCTTCTTATTGCCATGTTAGCACCTCCTTTTCCTTTTTATGTATTATTATTATAATAAATAATTAAAATTTGTCAAGAGGTATAAAAAAATATAGAACAGGATTATATTTTATTGTGGTGGGTTTAGAGCAAACTCTTTGTTTATATTTAATAATGTAAAATTAATTATTGTCTTTACATTTTTACCTTCTTCATTTAGACCACTATCTTCAATATGATTTTTAACAATTAAATTGTCCTTTTTTCTTATGTATAAATTACCTTTTGTTTCACTAAAAAGATCTTCCCAAGCAACTTCAAATAAAAGAACTTCGTCGTCGCCTATTTTATCTTCTTTAATAAATGTAAATTTTGAAGGTGTACTTTTTATTAAAAAAAGATCTAAAATATCACTGAGTGATAAAGTGGGAGGGATATCACTGAACTTACTTTTTTCAACTTTTTCAAAATTTTTAGTTTCATCATCTCTAAAATAGATGTAATCATTAAAAATATAAATTTCTAAATAGGATGCTCCTTCGCCTTTCTTTGATGATTTAAAATAGATGGCATCTTGTTTCCATTTTGATTCCATTGAGAAATCTTCAGTCACACCATCAACAATACTTTCAATATTGTAAATATAATAATAACTTTTTAGAGTTTTTGCTTCTTCTTTATTATTACTAATAATTTCTTCAAAAGTGTATGGTTTTAACCCAATTTCTACAATTTGTAAACCTATTTTTGAAGGAAAAACCTCACTAAAAGTTTTATATCCACTCACATCGACATTTATAATTTTATTTAGCGGTGGAGTGTATGCTCTGAATTTTCCATCAATATCGGTTTTATATGTTATCCCATTAATTTTTACAATAGCATTTGATATACTTTTATTTGTTACAGAATCATAAACAATTCCTTCAATATGAGTTGCTGTTAGAAAGAAAAATGCTCCTAAAAAAATTATTATTAAAATAATAATTAAAATTATAATTTTATTTTTCATCTCTTCATCCTTCTAATTTTTTTAAAAAATTATTAAAAATTGTTTTAATTCTATCCCATGGATTTCCAATTTTTATTTCACTTTTATATATATCCCATAAAGATTTATTGAATTCTTTAATTTTCTCATCGCTCTTTTGATACAAAGCATCAGCTTTCACAAGGTCTTTAATTTTTATAAAATATTCTCTTATTTTATCTTCACTTAAAGATGACATATTTTCAGGAACAATGTCAGTAACTTTTAGAATATGGAAACCATATTGACTTTTGATTACATCTGATATCTCATTTAAATTTAAAGAAAATGCTGCTTTTGATAGCTCACTATCACTTAATGTTCCTTTTCTAAACCAATAAAGATCTCCGCCATTATCTTTAGTTGAGGTATCTTCTGAATATTTTTTTACAAGTTCTACGAAATCTTTTCCTTTTAAAAGTTCATTCCTGATTTCTTTCATCTTTTCATATTTTTTATTTATATCTTCAATTGTATCATTTTGAGAATCAACAGCCATAAAAATGTGAGATAGTCTCCTTGCTCCATCATAAAATCTAACTCTAATTTTAAAATAATCCCAAACCTCTTCATCACTCATATCAAGATCTTTTACTACTTCGTAATAAACTTTATCAGCAATAAGAGCACTTCTAACCATTTCATTAATATCTGATTCGAGCAATTGATATTTACTTAAAGCCTGTTTATAAACATCATCCTCTGACAATCCTGTATATTCCCTCATTATTTGTATCTCATTTTTAATTTCATCTTCTGTAACAGTTATTCCATGATCCTCAGCATATTTATCAAGCAATTTTCCTTCGATCATGTCATTCAAGATTTGTTTTCTTATTGCTTCAATCTCGATATTTGTAAGTTCTATATTATCCTGTTGATATTCATTAATTTTTCTATTAACTGCAGTTTCAACCTCTGCTTTATAGATTTTTTCATTAAAAACTTCTGCTGCTATATCTCTTTTTGTAAAAGCATAATAGAAAGATAATAAAATTATTATTATAATTATTGGAATAATTAATTTTTTTATAGTAATGACAATTTTTTTAGATTTCTTTTTTGTCATCTATGGATTTTCTCCATAAGTATTAGAGTAATTTTGGTTTGTGGAAGTTCCACTATTTGATTGAATTGAATTCTTAAGATTTATGAAAACATTTTTGATTGGTCCAAAAATTTTGTTGTTGAAAAAAGTTGTAACTTCATCCCACATATTTCCATATTTAATTCCATACTCAGTTTTTCTCTCATTCAGCCATGTTGTTCTTGCTTGGTTTCTTTTTTGTTCTTCAAGTGTTTTAATTATCTCATCTTTTACACTTTCAAAAGTTGCTGTTACAGCTGGAATTTTATCATATACATAGACTATTTCATAACCTTCATCTGTCTCAAATGGTTTTGAAAATGTTCCTTTCTTCAATGAGAAAACTACATTATCCCATACATCACCCTTTGTTCCTTTACTAACTTCTCCTAAATCACCGCCACTATCTTTAGTGCTTGTATCCTCAGAATATTCTTTTGCTAAACTATCAAAATCTGCGCCTTTTAATAATTTATCATAAATTTCATTGACAAGATCTATTTTTTTCCGAATATCTTCCTGTGTTGCTGTTTTATCAATCTTGATTAAAATATGTTTTGCCTTAACTTTTTCAGGTTGATCATAGCTTCTTCCTCTAATTTTTGTATCAAGTACTTGAATTATATGAAAACCGTATTGGCTTTTGATTACTTCACTAATTTCTCCTGGTTTAAGTGAAAATGCTGCATCTTCGAATTCTTTAACCATTTCACCTTTGCCAAAATATCCTAAATCTCCACCATTATCTTTTGAGCCAGTATCTTCTGAATACTCCATCGCTAATTTAGTAAAATCTTCACCTTTAAGAATTCTTTCTCTTAACTGTTCAGCTAAAGCTTTTTTTTCATTTATAGTTGCTTCGTCTGCTCCTTCATCAACTTTTATCAAAATATGTCTTGCTCTAACTTGTGTAACTTCATTAAAATAGTTTTTTGCATCCTCTTCTGTAACCTTTATCTGTGAATAAATTGGAGCAAGACATTTTGCTTCAAGAATATCTGGTATAACATATTTTTTAATCTCTTCCCTTAATCCTTCTTCATTTTTATATTTTGATGCTTTAATTGCTTTTATATACTCTTCTTCGGATTCAAATCCACTTTTAATATTTTCAATTTCTTTATCAACCTGTTCTTTTATCTCTTCATCTGTTGGTTTTATATTATTTCTTTTTGCATATTCTTCAACAACGGCACTGTTAATATATTCTTCCTTTATCTGTTCGAAAATAGAATCAAATATTGATTTGTATTGAGGGTCTTCTGGATCAATCCCATAACTTTTATACTGATTTTTAACTGCCTCAATTCTTGCATTTAATTCAGATTTTTTAATAACTGTCGAACCAATTTTTGCCTCAACATCTCTATCTTTATATGCAATTAAATATGTTGCCCCAAAGACAACTATTATTGCAATTAAAAACATTGCTATTGATTTCAATATAATATTTTTAATTTTACCTTTATCTAAAGTTCCTTCTTCTTTTTTCATCTTTCTTTCCATCTTAATCTTCTGTTGTTTTCCCATTGTGCTACCTCCTTGTCCATAGTATTATATCATAAAACTTTTGTTATAATATTGATATGAATAGATCAATAAAAATAGTTCCTCTAATTGATCCTCCGAATTTTATTCTTAACGAAATAAAAGAAAACTTTGAAAGAATTTTTAACCTCCCAGTTTTTATTGAAAAAAATATAAACATTCCTGTTGACTTTAAAAATTCATTAAGAAATCAATATCCTGTTAGAAACTTAATATCTTATTTAGAAGAAAACATTGTAGATGATTGTCTAAAGATAATTGGTATTATTAATAAAGATATATACGAAGAAGGTTATAATTTTCTGTTCGGTTCTGCAGAGTTTAATGGTAAATATGCAGTTATATCTTTATTTAGATTATATGATGAAGATAAAAATCTATTTTTAAATAGGTCTATAAAAGAATCAATTCATGAGATAGGCCATACCTTTGGTTTAAATCATTGTAATAATAAAAGTTGTGTTATGAATTTTTCATTATCAATAAAAGATGTTGATAGAAAACAGATATTTTTCTGCAAATTATGTGAAACAAAACTCAGGATCTCTTTAAATAAAATTTTAACTTAAATTTAATAAGCTCATAAACATATTGAAACTTAAAATAGTTTTAAAACTAAAAATTTAAAGTATCGATAGATGCCCTTTTGATTTTAAACTAAATAGAAAATAGTATAGATAATTTTTGTTCCAAATATTTTAAGTTGATTTAAAAAAGACATAAGATATTTAAAAATATAAATACAAAATATGAAACCTTTTGTTAATTTTATATTCTAATATATAGAGGAATAAATTTTAAAAAGAATAAAGATAAAAAATCTCAAAATAAGGTTAGATAGAAAATTGATAAGAAAACTTATAGTAAAATTTAATAGGAGGTAAAAAATGAAAAAGATTTTAGTAATTTTATTGATTGTAGGATTAATTGGGGTTATCTCATATTTAGTATGGAATCAGAATATAAATAAGAGAGAAGAAGAGAATAATATAAGTGATATAGAAGAAAATCTCGAAGAAGAAAATATAGAAACAAGAACCATATTTCCTATTGCAGTAGGTTATGAAGTAAAAATACTTGATTTAAAATCAAATACCCTTTCTTCTATCCCTGGTAATCCAGAGGCAGAAGTTGTATTTGGAGAATCAGTTGATGGTAAATGGTTAATCATATCAGAGGGGAAAAGAGAGGTTGTATATGGACCTACTCCTATATTTTTTTCATCAGGATGGAATCTGTATAGAGTAAATAAAGAAACTGGAGAAAAACTACCAATAGTATTAGATAAAAGTGTAATTGTAGCAGTAAGATCTCCAAAAGAAGATCTAATTGCATATGTTACTCATACACATGGTTTATGGCTTGTTAATCTTGATGGAGAGAATAAGAGACAGGTTGTACCAGATAATAATGTTATGGAATTCAATATACTTTATGGAATTAGTACTCCTATGATACATTGGTCACCTGATGGAGAAAGAATAGGTTTTTCAACATTTCCAGAGGATTGGGATGGTAGTGATATGTGGATGTATAATGGAGTTGGTTTTTATTTATTAGATGAAGATAAATTTATTCATCTGACAGCTCGTGATCTATTAAAAACAATTGGTTTTTATTCAGTTGAAGATAAATCTTTTAAAGATT
>JAKPCM010000071.1 GCA_029553255.1 Caldisericota bacterium
TAGGTTTCGGGATTTATTAAGAATAATCCATAAGTTAATTTACGAATTCCAATACCATTCATATTTAAGATTTCTGAAAAAGCTTCATCTGTTATCTTATTCTCAACTACCAGATAGAAAAAGTTCCATAATTTTTCAATTACATTATTTGTGCGTTCAGATTTTTTAGGTAACCACCATATATTTTGAGGATATAAAGAAGGGACACCAGCTATATCTTCTGGTATAGGTAAATTAAGCTTTTTAGCTAAGTTCTGTATATATTGAAGTCTTTTTTTTTCTTGACTACGTTTATTTAAATGAGAGAGGAAAGTAAAGGGGTCTATTTCTTCTAATTCAAATTCTAAACCTTTATCTTTGTCCTTTGGTTTTTCTCCAAGAACTTCTTCTAATAAGGAAATTAATTCTTTTTGCCTATCTTTCATATTTTTCAGGTATTCACATAATTCTTTATAAGTTTTAATCCAGGTAAATTGATTTGATTTTTCCATTGTTACCTCCAAGATAAAATCATTAAGAAAAACTATTAAAAATTAATATTCTTTATGTCAAGGTAAAATACATCTCTTTTTGTTTCTATACTATTATTCTTGAAGAGATCAAGGAAATGTAACCCTACTTGCAAAAATATAAATTTAAGGACAAGTTAAGAAATGCTCCAACTTAAATGTGAAATCATTAAAAAGAAATGGTTTTTATAGGAATCGTAGTATCTATTGTAGTATCAATTATAAAAACTGGAATTTTGTCATATCATTTTCATCTTGACAGATAAGATAATGTTAAATTATAAGTTAATTTTAAAATAAAAAAAAGGAGGTGAGTTGATTGCCAACAGTCGTAGCCAAAGAAAATGAGTCCTTTGATTACCTATTGAAAAGGTTTAAGAAGAAATGCGAGAAAGCCGCAATTCTTTCTGAGATAAAGAAGCGTCAGGCATACGAAAAGCCAAGCGAGAGGAAAAAACGTGAAGCTAATGTAGCTCGTCGTAAAATGATTAAGCTACAGCGCAGAATGCAGCGTTATATGAGGTAATATTTGAATTATCCTTTATCCAAAAAATAACCCATTGGCAACAGGGAATGT
>JAKPCM010000080.1 GCA_029553255.1 Caldisericota bacterium
ATTGGTGCGCCTAGCAGGAATCGAACCTGCAACCTGCGGATTAGGACTCCACCGCTCTATCCTATTGAGCTATAGGCGCAAAATGGGGTGGACGACGAGATTCGAACTCGCAACCATCGGATCCACAGTCCGATGCTCTAACCAATTGAGCTACGTCCACCATGGTGCGCCCAGCAGGATTTGAACCTGCGGCCTACGGATTAGAAGTCCGTTGCTCTATCCAGCTGAGCTATGGGCGCGAAATGGTCGGGGCGAGAGGATTCGAACCTCCAACCTCATGTACCCAAAACATGCGCGCTAGCCAAATTGCGCCACGCCCCGAGATTATCTTTAAAAGTATATATAAAATTTAGTAAAATTTCAAGAGGGTTTATTTCATATATGTTTACAAAAGTAGGCTATCTGCTTTTATAAACTATTTTATGAAAATAGATAGAATAAAAGCGATTATTAGGGCTGGTAAAAAATTTGCGAGTTTTATTTTTTTAATACCAAGTAAATTTAAACCAATCCCAATTATTAAGACACCCCCAACACCAGTAATCATATTTATTGCGTGGGTTGTAAATAAATTTTTTATTGTAGATGAAAATAGAGTTATCCCTCCCTGATATATAAGAATAGGAAGTGTTGAAAACATTACTCCAATCCCAAGTGTTGAGGATAAAGCAATAGAAGTTATACCATCAAGAATCGATTTTGTATATAATATTGTAGCATCACCAGTTAATCCTTCATTTATAGAGCCAATTATAGCCATTGACCCAACACAAAATATTAAAGTAGCCGTAATAAAACCCTCAGTAAAAGAGGATTTTGCTTTGACTTTATTTTTTATTTTATCGCCAAAATTTTCAAGAAATTCCTCAATTTTTAAAAGTTCCCCAATAATAGCACCAAATAAAATTGAAAAAACCATTATTATTATATTATCTGTTTTTAATGCAAGCATTATGCCAAGAGCTAAAGAAGATAAACCAACACCATCAAAAGCAATTTTTTTTATATTTTCAGGAAATTTTGTTCCAATTAAAATTCCTATAAAACTCCCCACAATGACTGTTATTATATTTACAAAAGTACCTTTCATTTGTAAAGGCTGGAGAGTTAAACACTCTCCAGCTCTTCTACTTCCTTATTTTTTTCAACTATTTTTATCTTTTCATATTCACTGAATCCAGTACCAACAGGAATCATACTTCCTACAATTATAGCCTCTTTTAATCCCTCAAGCGTGTCTGTTTTACCAGCAATAGCTGCTTCAGCAAGAACTTTTGTTGTTTCTTGGAATGATGAAGCGGATAAGAATGAATCAGAAGATAATGCAGCTTTTGTTAATCTTAAAAGCAAAACTTTATAACTTGCTTTTTGTTTTCCTTCAGATTCAATAACTCTATTTTCTTCTTCGATTTCGCTTCTTTCAACTTCTTGACCCGGATAAAAATTAGTATCACCTGGATTTATTATTATTGCTTTTCTCGTAAGTTCTCTTAAAATAATTTCAATATGTTTATCATTGATTGAAACTCCTTGACTCTTATAAACATTTTGTATCTCATTAAGAAGATATTGCTCAGTTTCTCTTAAACCTTTAATCTGGAATATTTTATGTGGATCAAGTGGCCCCTCTGTTAATCTATCACCTGCCATAACAAAATCACCTTGTTCAATTTTTAAAGTTTTCCCATAAGGAACTGCATAAACTGTCTCTTTACCCATTAACTTCTTTATAAGTTCATCCTTTTCAAAATTTGTTAAATCTTTAATTTTTTCAATTTTTATCTCTTTGAGAATCTCTTTTATCTCTTCATCGAATTCACTATCTTTAATTGAAGCA
This sequence comes from Caldisericota bacterium, assembly GCA_029553255.1. Taxonomy (GTDB): domain Bacteria; phylum Caldisericota; class Caldisericia; order B22-G15; family B22-G15; genus JAAYUH01. The sequence goes on from JAKPCM010000080.1 coordinate 1,838, forward strand.
TTTAAATCAATAGAATTGCTTTCATTCAAAATATTTTGAATTTTTTCATATAATTCTATCGCTTCTTCTTTATTTCTTGGAGTGATGATAATTTTTCTTGACTCCTCTTCATCTTTAATAAACACATAACCTGAAACTTCAGAAATTACTGCTCCACCTTTTGGCTTTCTAACTTCAAAAAGTTCCTCTACTCTTGGTAAACCTGTTGTTATATCTTTTGCTGCAATACCACCTGTATGGAAAGTTCTAAGAGTTAATTGAGTACCTGGTTCTCCAATTGATTGTGAGGCAATAATTCCAACTGTTTCTCCAAGATTTACAAGCTTTCCAGTTGATAAATCTCTCCCATAACATTTCGCACATACTCCATTTGGTGATTGGCAGGTTAAAATAGAACGAATTTTTACTTTTTTAACACCATAATCTTTAATTTTTTGAACAGCTTTTTCATCAATCTCTTCACCCTTTTTCAAAATTAACTCTTTTTTCATAGGTATTTTTATATTGAATTCAAAAATATTATGTTCTTCAAGAGTCTTTATAATTTTCTCTGTTAATGGTGAACCATTCTTAACAATCAAATTATCATTATCATAAATATCTTTTGCAATACTTGC
>JAKPCM010000087.1 GCA_029553255.1 Caldisericota bacterium
TATGGAACTGTTAATGATCTGGCAGTTTGCGGTGCCAAACCACTTTTTTTAAGCTTGAGTTTTATCATAGAAGAGGGTTTTTTATACTCAGATTTCAAAAAAATCCTTCAATCAATAAAAGAGGCATCTGATGAATGCGATATAAAAATTGTTACAGGAGATACAAAAGTTGTTGAGAAAGGGAAAGGAGATAAAATATTTATAAATACCTCTGGTATAGGCATCATTGAGAATGAAAATAGAGATTTATCAAAAAGAAAAATTGAAAAAGGTGATTTGGTAATAATAAATGGTGGAATTGGTGAACATGGAATTTCAATTATGTTAGAAAGGTTAGGTATAAAAGTCGATGAAAAAATTAAATCAGATCTTGCTCCTTTAGACAAATTGATTTTACCTCTTCTTGATAAATTTAAAGGGGTAAAATTTTTAAGAGATCCAACAAGAGGAGGTGTTGCAACTGTTTTAAATGAAATTGCAAATAAATTTAATTATGAGATTGAAATTTGGGAAGAGGAACTTCCAATTAAAAATTGGGTTAAAGAAGCTTCAAATATTTTAGGTATCGAACCTTTATATGCTGCAAATGAGGGTAAAGTTATAATAATAGCAAGTAAGAATGAGGGAGAGGATATTCTAAAGTTTATAAAACAAAACAGATTGGCTGTTGATTCAAAAATTATTGGGGAATTAAAAAATGATGGTAATAAGGTTTATCTTAAAACTGAAATTGGAACGAGAAGAATAGTTGATACATTAAAGAGGGATATTTTACCGAGAATTTGTTAAATAAAATATAAATTAATTTCAAATGTTTACACTTTAACAAATAACTTGACTAACTATTTAAAATTAATTATAATTTTAAATAGTTTTTATGCATGAATGGGCTTTAGCTGATGCAATTGTTAATTCTTCTTTAAAATTAGCCAAAGATAAGGGATTATCTAAAGTTAATGAAATATTTATTAGAATTGGAGAAGTTAATAATATTGATATTGATGCTTTTAATTTTGCACTTTCAGAAATTATGAAAGGTACAATTCTTGAAAATTCAAAAATTATATTTAATGAGATTCAAGCGAACTTGAAATGTAACAATTGCGGTTTTATATTCAACTATAAAAATGAATTTGATAAATTATCAGAAGATGAAAAAGAATCAATCCACTTTATTCCTGAAACGGTCCATATTTATATAAGATGTCCAAATTGTGGAAGCATTGATTTTGATTTTATTGAAGGAAGAGGTATTTTTCTTGAGGATATTAAATGAATTTTTTAGATCCAAGAGTTGATTATATTAAAAAAAGATTTGAGAAAATAGATAGAGTTATAGGAGTTTCTTCTGCTAAAGGAGGGGTTGGGAAAAGCACAATTTCAGTTTTCACATCTCTTTTATTAAAACAAAAGGGATACAAAACAGGCCTTCTTGATCTTGATATTTATGGACCATCAACTCATATAATTTTAGGAGTTGGAAACAAAAAATTGAAGGAAAATTTTGGAGTTGAACCTCTCGATATAGATAATCTAAAATTTTTTTCGTCTATCTTTTTCACTGACAATAAACCATTTCCAATGCGAGGAGATGAATTATCAAATGCAATTCTTGAAATATTAACAATTGTTAATTGGGATGAACTCGATTTTCTAATAATTGATATGCCACCTGGTTTTGGAGAACCTACTCTTGATCTTCTAAGACTAATTAAAAAAATAGAATTTTTAATAGTAACAAATCCCTCAATTATCTCTTTAGAAACAGTAAAAAAACTAATTCAAACTCTAAATGAAGGTAAGTATAAAATATTGGGAGTTATTGAAAATATGAAATCAACAGAAGATGACTTAATCATAAAAAGTTGCAAAGAATTAAAAATTGATTATTTAGGTAGCATCCCATATTTTTATGATATAGAAGCAATATTTGGAAATGTTGACACAATGATTGAATCTAATGTATCCTTATATTTAGATAGAATTTTGAATAAAATTTTAACTTAATTTTAAAAGAGAGGATGGATATGGAGAAGATTAAAATCAAAATTAATGGACAGGAAGTTGAAGTTGAGCAAGGAAAAACAATTCTTCAAGTTGCTAAGGAACTTAATTTACATATTCCAACACTCTGTAATTTTGAGCCTTTATTACCACAGGGTTCTTGCAGGATATGTTTAGTAGAGGATAGAGGAAAGTTTGTAACATCCTGTACAACTCAGGTTGCACCAAATATGGATGTAAAACTTGATACACCAGATGTTATTGCTTCAAGAAATTTGATTCTTCAACTTCTTTTCACTGAAAGAAACCATTATTGTATGTATTGTGAAGCATCTGGAGATTGTGAGTTACAAAAATTAGGTTATGAATTTGGCTTGGACCACTTTGAATTTGAAACATACGAAAGGAAATTCACAGTTGATAATTCTCATAACTACATTGTAATCGATCCAAATAGATGTGTTTTGTGCAGAAGATGTGTAAGGGCTTGTTCTCAACTTGCTGGACATAATGTACTCGGAGAAATGAATAGGGGAATTGACACAACGATAATTGCAGATATGAATGTTCCTCTTGGAGAATCAAGTTGTACTTCCTGTGGATTGTGTGTTCAGGTTTGTCCAACAGGTGCAATAACTGACAAAAGGTCATACTATTTTGGTAAGGATATCCAAACAGAAGAAATTTATTCAAATTGTGATCAATGTCCTGTAGGTTGCGGAGTAAAAATTTATAAGAAAAAAGGATCGAATTTTATTGTTAAAATTTATGGAGATTTTGATAAAGAAAACGAGGGAATCTTATGCAAACTTGGTAGATATGCTGCTCTATTTGAGGAAAAATCAAGATTAACATCTGCAAAGATTAAAGATGACTTCGGCTTTAAAAAAATTGATTTTGATGGAATAATAAAAACCATCAATGAAAAAATGGAAGATTCAGTTGTTTATGTAGATGGTAGTCTCTTCAATGAAGAACTCTCTTTGATTAAAAAAGTTTTTAAAGATAGAGTTTTTTCATTGTATGAAAATGAACCACCAATAGAATCAAATGTATCAATTGATGATATTAAAAGTGCTAAAGATTATATAGTTATTGGAGTTGATTTAAATAGAGAATACGGAGTTATTGGCTCATTTATTAAAAGAAAGATTTTTTCTAAAAATGGAAGATTAATCTTATTTGATAGCAATTACAATTCTTTAAAAAATGTAGCTAATTATGTTTTTGGGATCGATGAACTTGAAAGTGGTTTAGAAAAGTTAAAAGATTTGGATTCACCAATAATTATCTATAAGAATTTAAGTGAAAAAGAGACTGAAATCTTGAGTAAAAATAAAAATTTCAGATTTTTCTATCTGCCATTTGAAACAAATTCAATTGGTCTTCTAAAAGAAAATATAAAACATAAAATTGAAAAATCTAAAAATATAATATTTATTGGTAAAAACCTTCAGGGTTTAAAAGATATTGCAAAAGAATCTTTTACTATAGTTTTCACTCCTTATGAGACAGACGAGATAAATAAATTCGACCTTCTTATTCCAATAAATGATGGATTTGAAAGAGAAGGAAGTTTTTATAATGTAGATGGAAAAGTTATAAATAAAGCGAAAGTTCTTGATTCAAAATTTGAAACCTTTGACCTTAAAGCTATTCTTGAAGAATTAATTAAGGTTAAATCTTTATAAAGGTGGTGGATGATATGAAAAAAATTAAAATTGCTTCTATCTGGTGTGAAGGATGTTCTGGCTGTCATATGTCTTTTCTTGATATGGATGAAAGATTAGTTGAACTTATAAATAAGGGACTTGAAATAAATGCAACACCAATAACAGATTTAAAAATTCCTGATGATGATACAGATATTGGATTAATTGAAGGTGCTGTTGCTACAGATCATCATGAAGAAGAGGTAAAAATGATGAGAGAAAAATGTAAATTTATTGTTGCAATCGGAGATTGTGCTGTTTTTGGTGGAATAGTCACAATGAGAAATTATATACCGACAGACGAACTATTAAAAAGAGGTTACATTGAAACAGAAAGTACAGTTGAAGGAAAAATTCCAACTTCACCTGAACTTGGAAAACATCTTCCAAAAGTAAAAGCTGTAAATGAAATTATAAAAGTTGATTATTATATTCCTGGATGTCCACCATCTGCTGATGCTATTTATTATGTCTTAAATGAAATATTAGAAGGAAGAAAACCAATATTAACAGGTGATTTTCTTAAATATGAGTAGAGGTGAGATATGAATAAGAAAATAACAATAAGTCCAGTAACAAGAATTGAAGGACATGCAAGAGTAACTATATTTTTAAATGATGAAGGAAAAGTTGATGAGGCATATCTTCATATAGATCAATTCAGAGGATTTGAAAAATTTTCAGAAGGAAGATATTTTGCTGAAATGCCAATAATAACTCCAAGAATATGTGGTATATGTCCAGTAAGTCACCATCTTGCATCAGCAAAAGCAACGGATGATATACTCGGCGTTGATATTCCAAGACCTGCAAAATTACTTAGAGAACTCATACATATGGGTCAAATAATTCAATCTCATTCTATGCATTTCTTTGAACTTGCAGGTCCAGATTTAATTTTAGGATGGGATGCTGATCCAAGGATAAGAAATGTTGCTGGTTTAATTCAGGCAAATCCTGAGCTTGCTTTAAAAGCAGTTAAACTAAGAAGATTTGGACAGAGAATAATTGAACTTGTTGCAGGAAGAAGAATCCATCCAACTTTTGCAATACCAGGTGGAGTCAACCAAGCATTTGATCCAAAATCAAGAGATGAAATTTTAAAAGGTATTGACGAAATGATTTCCTATGTAGAAGATGGAATATCAATTGCAACAAAATATATAGAAGACAATAAAGAAGTTTGTGATAAATTTGCATCATTTCCAACAGGCTATATGGGACTTGTTAAAGACGATGGTTCTCTTGAACTTTATGATGGAAAGATTAGATTTATGGATAAAGATGGTAATGTTGTAAAAGATTTTAAAGATAAATATTATTTAAAATATATTGGTGAAAGAGTTGAAGATTGGAGTTATTTGAAATTTCCATATTATAAACCACTTGGATGGCCTGAAGGAGTATATAGAGTTGGTCCTCTTGGTAGATTAAATGTCGTTGACAAAATATCAACACCCATTGCAAATGAGCATTTAAAAAATTTTAAAAAAATCAATGATGGTAAGCCAGTTGAAGGTTCATTATATTTTCATTACGCGAGATTAATTGAAGCCATATATGGTCTTGAAAGAACAAAAGAAATCCTTGAAGATCCTGAATGTTTATCAAAAGATGTGTTACTTTCAGGAAAGGTATCAAATGAAGAAGGAATTGGTGTTATAGAAGCACCAAGAGGAACTTTGATACATCACTATTGGGTAGATGAAAAAGGCACAATTGAAAAAGTAAACTTAATTGTAGCAACTGGACATAACAACTGGGCAATGAGCAAGAGTGTTGAAAATGTTGCTAAAGGTTTTATTGATGGAAAAAATTTAACTGAGGGTATGCTGAATAGAGTTGAAGGTGCTATAAGATGCTATGATCCCTGTTTATCTTGCTCAACACATGCAATAGGAAAGATGCCTCTTCTTATCGAACTTTATGATAGTAATGGAAATTTGATAAATTTTGTCAAAAGAGACTAATAAAACAGTTCTTGTTGGTTTTGGTAATGAGTATAGAAAAGATGATGGTTTAGGAATAAGGCTCCTGGATTTAATTGACGAAAAAATTTCAAAAATTAAAATTCAGGAGCTTTCTATTGATATATTAGATGATATAAAAGATTTTGAAACTGTTATTTTTGTTGATGCAGCTTTAGAGGGAGAAGATATAAACCTCAGAAAAATAGAAAAAGAACTGAAATTTTCTCCTTTAACTCATCATCTTTCGCCTGAAGAACTTTTAATCTGGGCTGAAAATATTAACAAAAAAAATTATGAATTTTATCTTTTATCAATTAGAGGTTATGATTTTGATTTTGGAGAGGAACCATCTGAAGAAGGGAAAAAAAATTTATTAAAAGCTAAAGATTTTCTGTTAAAATTTCTAAAAGAACATTAAAATTTTTTAAAATTTGTTGATTTAAAATTAACCTCAAAAGGAGGTAAAATATGTTATCACAAGACATTAGTTCAGATAAAATAAATGATTATTTTAAAGCGTGCTGCTATATTGCAGCTGGAATGATATATCTTCAAGATAATCCTTTTCTTAAAGAACCTTTAAAAAAAGAGCATATAAAAAATAGAGTTCTTGGCCATTGGGGTGCGAGCCCTGGCTTGAGCTTTGCTTATATACATTCAAATAGAGTAATAAATAAATACAATTTGAACGCTATTTTTGTTGCAGGACCTGGTCATGGTGCTCCAGGAGTTATTGCTCCAGTATATCTTGAAGGTACATTGAGTGAATTTTATCCAGAATTCAGTCAAGATGAGATGGGATTAAAAAATCTTTTTAATTCTTTCTCTTTTCCAGGTGGATTCGGAAGTCATTGCACACCTGAACTTCCAGGTTCAATACAAGAGGGAGGTGAACTTGGTTATTCTCTTTCTCATAGTTATGGTGCAGTTTTTGATAACAAAGATTTGATAGCAATAACAGTCATTGGAGATGGTGAAGCAGAAACAGGCCCTCTTGCAACATCCTGGCACTCAAACAAATTTTTAAACCCAGTAAATGATGGAATGGTTTTACCAATTTTACTTTTGAACGGATATAAAATAAACAACCCAACAATTCTATCAAGAATAGAAGATGATGAACTTATCTCTCTTTTTAAAGGATATGGATATGAACCAAAACTAATTGAAGGAGATGAACCATTTGAAGTTCATGAGAAGATGATAAAAGTTATAGATTATTCAATAGAAAGAATTCTATCAATATGGAAAGAAACAAGAAAGAATAGATCACCTAAAAGATTCAACTATCCAATGATTATTTTAAGAATTCCAAAGGGCTGGACAGCTCCAAAGAAAGTAAATGATCATTTCATTGAAGGATATTGGAGAGCGCATCAAGTTCCATTTTCTGATGCAAAAGAAAATCCTGAAAGTTTAAAATATCTTGAAGAGTGGTTGCTAAGTTATGAACCTAATAAACTCTTTGATGAAAACGGAAGTTTAAGAGATGATTTAAAGGAACTTTCTCCAAAAGGTGATAAAAGAATGAGTACAAATCCAAATTCAAATTGTGAATTATTAAGAAAAGATTTAAAACTACCTAATCCTGTTGATTTTTCTGTTGAAATTAAAGAAAGAGTAAAAACAAATTTTGAAAATACGAAACCTCTTGGAAATTTCTTAAAAGAGGTTATAAAATTAAATCCAGAAAATTTTAGAGTTTTTGGTCCAGATGAAACAAAATCGAATAGATTAGATGCAACATTTGAATTTGGAAAGGTATGGATGGCAAAAATCTTACCAGAAGATAGCGATGAAGGTTATCTCTCACCATTTGGGAAGGTTATGGAATATCTTTCAGAACACACAATTGAAGGATGGCTTGAAGGCTATCTTTTAACAGGAAGACATGGAATTTTAAATACATATGAAGGTTTTTCTCCTATAATCTCTTCAATGGTAAGTCAATTTGGAAAATGGGTTGATATATCAACAGATATTTCATGGAGAGCTCCAATATCATCTTTAAATCTTCTATTAACTTCTGTTGTGTGGAGACAGGATCATAATGGATTCACACATCAGGATCCTGGTTTTATAAATTCAATAGTTGATAAATGGCCTAATGTTGTTAGAGTATATTTTCCTCCTGATGCAAATACTCTCCTCTGGGTTGTTTGGCACTCTCTTCAAACAACAGATAGAATTAACATTATTGTTATTGATAAACAGAAACATCCTCAATATTTAAATATGGATGAAGCATTTAAACATGCAACAAAAGGAATTGGTATATGGGATTTCGCTTCCACTAATTTAGATGAAGAACCAGATGTTGTTATTGCAAGTTGTGGAGATATTCCTACAAGAGAAGCAATTTATGCAATAAATATTATAAAAGAGAAGTTTAGTGATTTGAAAATAAGATTTATAAATGTATTGAATCTTTTTACTTTAACACAAAACTTAGAACATCCAGATGGTTTGACTGATAGAGAGTTTGATTCGTATTTTACAAAAGATAAACCAATAATTTTTAATTTCCATGGATACCCATGGTTAATACATAGATTAACATACAGAAGAACAAATCATACAAATCTACATGTTAGAGGATATAGAGAGAATAGAAAAATTGGAATTGATTCTTCATATCTTGCTACTTTTCTAAAAGGTAGAGGTGGTATCACAACTCCACTTCAACTTGCAATAATGAATCAAATTGATAGATACAGTATAGCTATTGATATAATTGAAAGAGTTGAAAAACTATCAGAAAGGGGAGCATATTTTAAAGATAAATTAAAAAATATGCAGATTGAAGCACTTGAGTATGCATATAAAAATGGAGTTGATAAAGAGTTGGAGGTTTAATATGGAAGAGTTTGATTTAATAATAATAGGCTCTGGTTCAGCTGGATATGTATGCGCAATAAGAGCAGCTGATTTAGGAAAAAGGGTCCTACTTATTGAAAAAAGAGAGCTCGGGGGAACTTGTCTAAATAGAGGATGTATACCAACAAAAGCTATATTAAAAGCAGCAGAAATTTATAGAGAGGCAAAAGAATCAAAAGTTTTTGGAATAAATATAAATGAAATTAGTTTTAATCCAGAAGAGATAAAAAATTGGAAAGATAGCGTAGTTAAAAAACTGGTATCTGGTTTAGACATTCTAATTAATTCAAGAAAAATTTCGGTTAAAAATGGTAAAGGTTATCTTTTAGATGGAAATTTAGTTGAAGTTGAAACTGAAAATGGAAAAGAGAGATTTAAAGGTAAAGATATTGTTATTGCAACGGGTTCTGAACCAGCAATTTTCAAAAATTTTAATATTGATCATATAAATGTTTTAACTTCAGATGATGCACTTGAATTAAATGAATATCCAAAAGAGATTGTAATAGTAGGAGCAGGAGCAATTGGAATTGAATTTGCAAATTTTTTCAATGCATTTGGTGTTAAGGTAACAATTGTTGAAATGATGCCACAAATTATACCAACATTAAAAGATAAAAAGATAGCCAATCTTATGCAGAGGATATTAGAAAAAAGAGGTATTGATTTTAAATTAGGAATAAAGATAGAAGAGATAAAAAATAAAAATGGAAGGGTCTATTTAACTTTAGAAAATGGAGAGGTGATTGAAACAGAAAAAGTTCTTGTATCGATAGGAAGAAAATTTAATACAGAAAATATAGGTCTTGAAAATGTTGGTATAAAAACCGAAAAGGAAAGAATAGTTGTTGATGAATATTTAAGAACAAATATTCCAAACCATTATGCTATCGGAGATGTAACTGGAGGATTACTTCTTGCACATAAAGCAATGAAAGAGGGTGAAGTTGTCGCTGAAATTATATCTGGGGAAGATGTAAAAATGGATTATAGAGTTATACCATGGGTTATTTTTTCAAATCCAGAAATTGCAACTGTTGGATCAACAGAAGAAGAAGCGAAATCTATGGGAATTTCTGTTGTTAAAGGAGAGTTTCCATTTGTTGCAAATGGTAAAGCAGTATCTATAAATTCAACCGATGGATTTGTAAAAATAGTTGCTGATGAAAAAAATCATAAAATAATAGGAGCTCAGATTATAGGGTATGATGCTTCAAATTTAATAGGCGAACTCACTTTAGCAATAAAAAATAATCTAAAAATTGAAGATATAAGTGACACAATACACACTCATCCTACTCTCTCAGAAGCAATTTTAGAAGCTTCAAAAATTCCACTTGGTTCAGTTATTCATATAGTTAATCCATTGAAAAAATCTTTTTAATTTAAAAAATGTTAATTTAGGGACTGACCCCTTTTTAACATTTTTTAGATATAGGAAAAAATTAGATAATAATTTAGAAATGATTTGATAACTCTTTGGGAAGGGTAAAGTTTCCATCAATTTCTGATTCAAATTTTAAAACATTAATAACAGCATCGATATTTAATGGTCCATATATATGTGGAAATAATTCTGAACCACCCTCAAGATTTTCATACCTTATCTCTGAATTGACTTTGTTAGAATCTATAACAATTAATACCAATCCCTTTTGATTTTTAAATAAAGAGTTTGCAATTCTTAAAATTTGTTCTTTAGTTGAACAATGTATAAATCCTTGGGAATCTAATGTATCACCTTTATATTTCCCTGTTTCTTTTTCTCTAATCCACTGTTCATATTTTGTTATATGTAAAATTATATTCACTATTAAATTCCTGTATTATATTTTTTTAAAATAATATATATTTAAAACCAAATTTATTAAGTTCATCAACATCAAATAATTTTTTTATATCAACAATTATGGCATCTTTATTCATTAAATTTTTAATGAATTCTATTTTTAAATCCTTATGGAAATTTTGTAAAATTGGAATTACTAAGACATCTGAATCTTTCAAAGCTTTCTCTATGTTATCTACTTTTTCACGAAGATATATATCAACCTCACTGTCATAAATTGAAACCTCTTTAAAATGTTTTTTTGAAAGTTCGAAAAATTTTAATGATGGGCTTTCTCTTGTATCTTTTGAAAAATCTTTCATAGCTAATCCAAGAATTGATAATTTACAGTTTTTAGGTTTTTTACCAATCTGTTTTAATTTATTTAAAATTAAATTTAAAATTTTTTCTGGCATATCATCATTTATTCTTCTTCCAACTTTAAACAGTTCCAATTCATCTTTAAACTCTTTTTTACTCTCTTTTAAATAGTAATATGCATAAGGAAGACAGTGTCCTCCAACGCCAAGGCCTGGTGAAAGTAATTTTTTTACCCTCTTATGTGTTTTTGCAGTTTCAATAACATCACTTGGTATTAAATTGTTTTTGAGTAGAAAAATTGAAAGAGAGTTAACCATTGCAATGTTCAAATCTCTTTGAAGATTTTCAATCAATTTTGATGCTTCAGCGACTTCAATTTGATCAACGATATGATAATCTCCATTAAAATAGTTTTTAAAAAATTCTAAGGTTTTATTTATACTATTTTCTCCAATTCCAGATATTACTGTTGTCATATTTATTAACTCTTCAAATGCTTTTCCCTCAGCCATTCTCTCTGGAACATATGAGAGAAAAAAATCTTTTTCAACATTTAAGTTAGAATGATATTCAAGAATTGGAAGTAGAAGATCTCTTGTTGTTCCAATCGGAACCGTGCTTCTTAAAATAACAAGGTCCTCTTTTTTCAAATTCTTTCCAATATTTTTAGCTCCTTCAATCAAATATTTATAATTTACTTTATTATTTTTTAATAGTGGTAAGGGTATTGTTATCATAATTATGTTAGAATTTTTTAAAGCATATTCATAATCAATGGTTGGTATAAAGTTCCCTTTTTTTATCTCATCAACAATTATTTCATCTATACTTTTCTCATTATAAAATTCATAAATTCCACTTTTTCCATCTTTTATATTCGAAATCCTTTGTTCATCTATATCGACTCCAAAAACTTTTAAACCTTTTATACTTAAAAGTAATGATAATGGAAGACCAACAGCGCCAAGACCAAAAACAGAAACATTCATAAAATTCCTCCTTCTATTAATGAATCTTTGAATTTTTTTGATATTTTTTCCATTGAAAACTCTTCAACCGTCTCTTTATTTAAACTAACATTTTTACCTTCTTTATAATCTTTATAAATTTCTAATAGTTTCCTCTTAATTCCTTCAACATCATCTGGGTCAACAATATCTTTTACTCCACATTTTATTAATATCTCTTTACATTCTCCATCTGGAACTGTTGCAAGAATTCTCTTTCCACTGCCCAAATATTCAAATGTCTTCTGTGGAACAGTTGCCTCTCCACCTCTACCTAAAAATAGAAATAAAAGTTTTGAACCTAAAATATAACTCACCGCTTCTTTATGAGGTATAAATCCTGAAACAATAACATTACCATAGAGCTTCAATTCATCTACAATTTTATTTACATTATCTTCAAAAGGGGAAAGAATATGTATTCTTGCTTCATTTTTAAATTCATCATTTTCCTCGATTAATTCCTTAAATGCTTTTAAAAAAAATACAGGCGTTTGAAGTGAGTAAAAACTTCCAGCATAAGTTATAGTAAAACCTGGAAGATCTTTTTGTTCTACAGCAAAATCCTCTTTATCATAACCATTATGAACAACTTTTATTTTTTCTTCTTTCAAAAAATCAAACTTATTAAGAAGGACCCTCTTAAATGATTCTGTAACAGCTATTATTAAATCACACTCTTTTAAACATTCTTCTTCAAATTTTTGGTTTTTTATTTTTGATCTATTAGGATAAAAAACAAATGGATTTTCACTCCATAAATCTCTTAGATCCATTACCCATTTTATATTCTTTTTTCTCTTTAAATAAAGTCCTATCAAGTGTGTTGAATGTGGTGGACCTGTAGTAATAACAGTATCAATTTTGTTCTCTTCGACTATTTTTTCTCCTTTTTTCATCGAATCTTTTGCCCATCTTATCTTATCGTCTGGAATAAAAAACATAAGTCTTATTTTTGTAGCAAAAGATTGTGGAATTATTTTATATTTCTCAATAATATCTTTTTCTTCTTTATGATTTTTTTTAAGGATTTTATATATAAACTTAGGAACAAAAAGTCTTGGATCTTTAAATAAAACTCTATAAACTTTAATATCTTCAGAAATTCTTGAGGAATCATCTTTATATCTACAAGTTGGATAATCGCTTGTAAGAAGATATCTATCAAAAGAATCTAAATACTTTAATAATTTTGTAACTCTCTCTCCTCCCCCACTTCCAATAGGAGGAGAGGAAAATGAAACAAAAAGAATCTTTTTCATTTTATAACCTCTTCATATACTTTTAAAGTTTCATTGCACATTGTTTCTGACAGAAAATTATCTACAATTTTTTTTCTATTCCTATCACCAAAATCTCTTTTTAAATCTTTATTTTTAAATAAAAGAATCTTTTCAACAAAATCATCTTTATTAAAATCTTTTATTATAAAACCATTGACACCATCTTCAACCATTTCTCTCACACCACCACAATCTGAAACAACAACAGGTAAAAAGGATGACATTGCCTCAAGAGTACTTATAGAGAAGCCCTCTTTTAAAGATGTTAAAGCAAAAACATCAAAAATCTTATAAATTTTTTTTGCATCTTTTCTGAAACCAAGCAATTTTACCTTATCTTCGATATTATATTCCTTTATTTTCCTTTCAATATCAGACTTCAGAGAACCATCACCAACAAGAACAAGTTTTGAATTTTTTTTCCTTTTTTGAACCTCATAAAAAACATCTATCAGAAATAAAGGGTTCTTAACTTTTTCAAATCTCATAACGCTACCAATAACAAAATCATCTTCTTTTAAACCGAAATCTTCTCTTTTATAAAAATCATTTTCAACATCTATTCCCACATGAATGAGTTTAATTGTTTTTTTATAACCTCTATCTTTTACATAATTTAAAATTGCTTTAGAAGATACAATGATAATTTCTGGAATATTTAAGGTTAAATCATCTATTTTTTCGAATACTATACCTTTTATTTTACTATTATAATCATCTCTCATAAAACTGGTATATGTTGATACAACTGGTATTTTTAGTTTCCATAAAGGGACTCTTCCATAGAAATTTCCTCTGAATCCATATGTATGGATTAAATCGAACTTTTCATCTTTTAAAATAGTGTTAATTTTCTTAAAAGGTAAAAGTTCTTTAAAATGGTAGTTTTTGAAATTTTTATCTCTTATATCATTTGTTAACATGCCTTCATAAAAAGTGAAAAAAGTGAATTCAACTTTGTCTTTTAAACCTTCAGCTATTTTTAGAACACGATATTTTGAGCCCCCCTTTTCTCCACCACTTATAAAAAGAGCAACTCTAATCATTCTTCTCTCCTAAAATATATAAAAATGAAACAAGCATCCATAAGGTTACGCTTAAAACAGGAATTTCCCAGAGATTTTCAGTAAAATTATTCAAAAAGAAAGCTAAAATACCAAGAAAAATCCCAAGAGATAAACTTTTACTTTTTTCATCAAATAGTTTTATGAAATTTGAAATCCCCTTTTTTAAAATTGAAAATATTAGATATAAAAAAGAGAGAAAACCAAATATGCCAGTTTCAACAAGGGTCTTTAAATAATAATTATCAACATATAGACCTTCAAACATTCCGAGTCTACTTGCAACTGCCCCTCCAAAACCACCTGGGCCAACTCCAGATAAAGGATGAAGAGAAAAAATTGATAATGCAAGATTCCATCGATAGATTCTTCCAAATGTTTTTAACTTTTCAATATAAATTGGAGATATTAAACTCATGAATCTTGTCCTAATTTGAGGAATAGATATAAATGCTAAAAGGACAAGTAAAACTACCAAAAAATATCTCTTATCTTTATATAAAAGAGCGAAAAGAATAAATGAAGCAATAATTGATAGTTGTGCTGCTCTTGAAAGAGTAAAAAATAAACAAAACAGTGAAATTAGAACAACAAGAAAATAATATACTTTTTTGGAAATTTTTTTCTCTTCAATAAAGAGCATAAAAAAAGGAGGTAAAAGTAATATTAAATATCCTGCAAGTGCATTTGGAGAGCCAAAAATACTGAAGGCTCTTGTTGATATTGATGTTTCAAGATCTTTATCGATCCATGTTCTTGGTATAGATACTTTAAATATAAATTGAAAGATTCCATATAAAGAGATAATTAATAAAACCACTGAAGCAATATCTAAAAGAACATTTACCGTTTTTTTGTCTTCTATATAGTTTATTAATATTAAAAAGAACAAAAACATCTCTAAATAACTCCTTATACCATCGATTGCAACTCTATAATCAATTGAACTGAAATATGCTGAGAATAATAAGAAAAGAAGAAAAATTAGAACAGGAATAATCAAGGATGTAAATTTTATCTCTTTCTTTTTAACTCTTAAAAGTATGATTAATAAAAGAAGAATTATAAAACCTTCATCCCAGTAAGAAGCAAGTGATGGAAATCCTCTTCTTATGAAAAAATCAAGAATGGGATAAAGAGGAATAAGAAAAAGAGGAAGATTTTTTGGAAAATAGTAAAAAAATAGAGGTAAGGTAAAAGATAAACTTAAAATTGGTTGTATTGGCAAAGAAAGGACAGAAAGAAGAGAGAAAATTATAGCTCCAAAATTAACCATAGATACTCCTTGAAATTATTTTATATATAAATGAACTTCTTAAAGTTTCTTTATCAAAAATAGTAAAATAGAGGATAAAATATAAAAAAATCAACATCAATATTTTGATAATTAAATCTGAAATATTTAATGAAAAAAATATTCCAAAAATTGAAATAAAAATTATTACAGATTCTATGCTTCCCTCATGTTTTATCAAAGTGAAATCAAATTTCATATTGATTTCGTCTTCTTCTTTTATAAATATAGAATAAATAAAGCTGTTGAAATATGAATTTTTTATTTTTTGAAATAATTTATTTAAGAAACTTTTATTAAAAAGGTTAGAAATTGTTGAAATAATTTTATTTAAAAAACTTTCATTATAAATATATGAAATGAATTTCCAAAAATTACTCATCTTTTAAATATGTATTAACAATCTCTTCTACTTTATCATTATAAAGAAAATAATATGACAATCCATCAGAGTATATATCAGGATATCCAGGTAATGTCATTGTTGTAATTTCACAATTATCTATATTATTAAAAAGAAGACCTAATTTAATTATCTGCCATGGTTCAAGGTTAGTTTTTACCCAGTTTTTAAGCTCAATCAAAACTTTTTGTAATCTTATTGTATTTTCTATTTTCAAAGACTGCTCAATAAGTGCTTTTAAAAATTTTTGCTGTCTTTCCATTCTACCAACATCACCAGTTTCATCCATTCTAAATCTTACATACATTAAAGCTTTCTCACCGTTTAAATGTTGCAAACCCTTTTTAAGATGAATCTTAACATCTCCACTTCGAGATTCATAATTCATATCTTTTTCTACATCTATAGTCACTCCACCAATTAAATCTATCATCTTAACAAAACCTTCAAAATTCACTTCAACATAAAATGGTATTTCAATCTCAAGGATATTTTCAACAGTTTTTATGAGTAAAGGAACACCTCCGTAATAATGAGCATGAGCAAGTTTTTGGTATCCTACATAACCAGGAAGTTCACAAAAAGTATCTCTTGGCAAAGACACAATTGTAATTTTTTTATCATTTGGATCTATTGATAAAAGAAGATTCGTATCTGACCTACTATTTTCATCTTCATATCTCTGATCAATACCAATGAGAAGTATATTTATTTTTTTACTCCAATCCATCTCTTTTGGTGGAACATAATTCTCGCTATCCTCTTCTGCAGGGGGGTTAACGGATGATAAAATATAATATATATAACCAACAAAACTAACTATTAAAACAATTAAAATTATTAAAATTGTTATGATAATCTTACTCGACTTTTTCATCTAATCCTCCTCTAATTCTCTCCATTTCTAACTTAATCTCCTTATAATCTCTCATATATAATATTATAAAATATATAATCAAAGTTACAATTATCGCAGTTCCAACTTGATAAATTTGACCCATTTTCGATAGAGTTAAACCATTTTTATCAAAATATTTTGAAATATAAAATGAAATAGATACAGCAATAATTGAATATATTGAAATAAATGAAAATCTTAGTAAGAACTCTTTCAAGTTTAAGTTCTTTATTTTTTTATTTAGAAAATAATAAAGTAGAGCAAATTGTAAAATACTCGCAATTGAAGCACCCAAAGGAACTCCAGATAGGCCTATCAACTTAGAATTTATTATATAAAGTGATATTTGTACAACCATTGTCACAATGCTTATTATAACAGGAGTAATCGTATCCTTAAACGAATAAAAAACTCTGACAAGAAGAGAGGTCATACCCCAGAAAGGGATACCAATTGAATAATAAATTAGTAAGTTCGATACAACTGATGTTGAACTTCCTCCAAACATTCCCTGTTCAAAAAGAAGTCTTATAATTGGAAAAGAAAACACAATCAAACCAAGAGCCGAGGGAATCATAAGATATAAAATAAATCTTAAACCAAATTGAACAGTTTTTCCTAACCTCTCTATTTCTCCTTTTGATACAAGTTGTGAAAGTGTAGGGTAGATAACAAGAGATATAACAAAAGCAAAAATACCAAGAGGAAGCTGTGATACTTTAAAGGAATAATCAAGGGCAGATATTGCTCCTTCACCAAATGATGAACCAATTGATTTTTCAAAAATTGGGGTTATATACCCAAAGGTAGAATTAATTAAAATCGGAACTGCAAGTAACCCTATTTTTTTAACATAGGGGTTTTTAATATTAAAAATAAATTTATATTTCCATCCTTTTTTTATTGTAAAAGGAACAAGAATCAAAAGTTCTAATAAGGCACCAATAAGTGCTCCATAAATTATCGCATAAGCTCCAAAATATTTAACTAAAAAAATTAAAGAAAAGACGATTGATAAATTATATAAAACTCCTCCAATTGCAGGAATTACAAATGATTCATATGTATTGTGAAGACCTGTTAATAACGAAGCCCATGCATGAATAAGCATTTGAGGCATAAGATAGATGAAAATTGTTGAGGCAAGATTTTTCATTTCACTCGAGGCGTGAGGAGCCATTATATAAATAATTTCTTTTGCAAAAATAGAGAAAATTATAGATAAAATTATAAAAATAACTCCAATGATATTAAACAAAATATTAAATGTTTCCCACATCTCCTCATCTTTTTTTCCAACAAGAAAATCTGTAAATACTGGAATAAAAATGGCTGATAAAAGACCTGCAACTAATAAGTTCGAGATAGTTAATGGAATGTATGTTGAAATTTTTATCGCATCTGATATATATGTTGTTCCAAAAAAATAAGCAATAACAACTTCTCTTATAAAACCAAGTATTCGAGTAATTAGAGTGATAAGAATGATTATGAAACTAACTGATAATAATTTTTTGCCTTTCAAAAATTTCTTCCTCCAACAATATGATATAAATAGGTTTTCAATAGGATAAAA
>JAKPCM010000088.1 GCA_029553255.1 Caldisericota bacterium
GGAACAAGAATTCCTGTATATGTGATTTTGAATTTGTTATCAGAAGGTTATTCAATAAATGAGATTATAGAATTCTACCCAGATTTAACAAGAGAAGATATACTTGAATGTATAAAGTACGCCTCAAAAGTTATAGAAAGACAAGAAATTTATGAAATTACTTAAATTTTTAATAGATGAAAACATATCTCCTACAATTGTTGCTGAACTAAAAAAATTAAACTATGATGTTGTTCATGTTAGACAAATTAGTAAAGGATGTCCTGATAATGAAATCATAAAATTAGCAAAGAAAGAAAATATAATAATAACATTTGATAAAGATTTTGGAGAGTTATTTTCTAAGACATTACCATAATCTTAATAAGAATAAAAGATCAATCACCAAAATGTATATTAGAAACTTTCATAAAATTTCTAAAACAAAATGAGGGTTTGCTTGAAACAAAAGAAAAGAAATTAATAGTCATATGTAAGAAAATGTAGTTATAAAAATTATTACTTTACAGTATAATTTCAAAAAAATTTAGGAATAAAGATTAAATAAAAAACATTACATAAAATATATTTTTAAATTTTAAAAAGAAGATTTTTCAACTTTTATGGAAGATTATTTATTTTGTTTTAGAGACACCGTATTATATTGAAAAAGTTTGCAAATACATTAATATTAAGAGAAAATAAATTATGAGGTGAATATGGAAGAAAAAGTAAGAAAAGAAGAGTTTAAGGTTAGTGGCGATGAACTTTTAGGATTTGTGAAAAAATTGATTCATGAAGGGAATATAAGAAGAATTACAATAAAAGATAAAGATGGTAACACTCTTCTTGAAATTCCTTTAACAGTTGGAGTTGCAGTTTCTATTCTAATCCCTGTTTGGGTTGCTATCGGAGCTATTGCTGCATTAGCAACAAATTACATAATTGTTATTGAAAAAATAGAAGATAATGGAAAAAATTTATAAAGGTGATGGTGAAGATTTAATACCTCTTTTTTCCACAGTAATTCCAGATCTTGATATTGATATAAATAAATGGAGATGGAAATATTTAAACAATCCTCTAAATGAAAACTTAATTGCAGTTTATGAAGAAAATGGAAAAATAGTTTCTGAAGAAGCAATTGTACCTTTAAAATTTTTTTATAAAGGGGATATTTTAAAAGTTGGTCATTCAGTAGATTCAATGACTCTTGAAGAGTATAGAGGTAAGGGAATTTTCAAAAAACTTGCACTTCTTACTCTCGATGAAGGGAAAAAAAGAGGATATTCTTTTTTCTATGGATTTCCCAATCCAAATTCAAAACCAATCTATTTGAATAAATTAAATTGGAAATTAATTGGAAATATAAGGAGATGGTTATTTCCACTAAATTTAAACTTTTTATCAACAAGGATGAAAATAAACCTCACTTTTTTTGATCCTGTCTTTAAAATAGGTAAGGGTTTGATAAAATATAAGGGAGAATATGTGAAAGTTAGTGATTTTTCAGGGATTGATAAATATTTATCATATTTATATAAAAATTATGAAATGTTTATTTTAAGAGATGAGGATTTCTTAAATTGGAGGTATTTAAAACATCCATATTATAAATATGATATTTTTAAGGATTCTGAAAATCTTTTTGTTTTAAGAATAAAAAAATTAGATATAAAAAGAGGTTCGATTGAAGAATTTTTAATTAAAGATGAATCCTCTTTTTCAGATATAATTAATTTTTCAATTAAATATTTTTTTGACAATGATATTGATCTTGTTGATATCTGGATAAAAGAGGGCGACCCTTTAGAGAAAATATTAATAAAAAAGGGTTTTATACCATACAATAAAAAACCAATTATTATTTATCCCTTTGATGATATTGATTTAAATAGAAAATATTTTATAAATTTTTCAGATCTTGATATAATTTAAGAAACAAATTAAAAGGAGGTTTTTATGAAAAAAGTATCGAAAATTTTACTTATAGCAATTATATCGCTTTTAATTCTTTCAATTAACAGCGATATAAAAAGTGAAAATGTAAAAAAGGTCATCAAGCTGCAAATTGGAAATAAAATTGCATTTGTTGATGATAAACAAATGGAGCTTGATGTTCCTCCACAGATAATTAATGGTAGAACAATGGTTCCAGTAAGATTTATAAGTGAAGGTTTAGGAGCTGAAGTTGGCTGGGAGGATAAAACAAAGACAGTAACTATAACTATGGATTCGATAGATTATTTAAAAATTCAAATAGAAAATTTGGAGAAAGAATTATCAAAAAAGAGTGATGAAATTACAAAAAAAGATGATTTAATAAAAGAAAAAGATGACAAAATTGAAGAACTTCAAATAAAAGTTAATAATCTTGAAAATCAAAAAGTTAGAGTAACAGGTGTCACAACATTCAAAAATTTAGTTGATAATAAGTGGAGTGATTTTACAAATAATTTCAACTCAACAGATGAAAGTATCTATGCTGGTGCATATCTTGAAATGGTTTCAGATGCAATCTTTAATTTAAATATAAATATTTATGATCCATTTGGTAATTTAATATATACTGTTAAATGGGAAAATCAAGAACATAAAAAGGGTGAAAAATGGAATTATAGAACTGGAAAATATTATATAAAAGATTATTTAATAGGAGCAATCCCGGGAGTTTGGAAGGTAAAAGTTTTAATCGATAATAAAGAGGTTGGTTTATGTAAATTCACTGTTACTAAGGATGAAAGTTATAAAGTTGATAAAGCTGAATTAACAGAAGCGGTTACTTGTAAAAAAGTTGTTGATGGTGAACCTCAAGAGGTTACTCAAGAATTTTCAATAGATGATGAGAGAGTTATAGTATTTACAAGATTTAAAGCTTTGATAAATTGTGGTTTTAGAATTAAATATAAATTTTATGACCCTCAAGGAAATCTATACACAGAAATGTTTAATGATATAAAGAGTTTGGATAAAGATAAAGAAACATGGGCATGGGGTTCTACTAAAATCAAAGGTTTTAATCCAGAGAAGAATCCCGGTGAATGGAAATGTCAAATTTATATAGATGATGATTTAGTTAAGGAGATATATTTTAACATAAAATAATATATAGACTATTTGTTGGATTTAATTTCTTTCATCTGATACATTTTATTATCAGCAATTGATAATAGTTTATCTATGTTTTCAGAATCCTCTGGAAAGGTTGCTATTCCATAAGAAAAACCTATTGGAATATCTTCAGGATAAAATGATTGAAGTTGAAATAGTTTATATAATCTTTGAATAACTTCATAAGCGCTTTTTTTATCCAATCCATATAGAATTAAACAAAATTCATCTCCACCATATCTCGCAATAATATCATCTTTTCTTAAATTATTTGAAAACCAATCTGCTATCTTCTTTAAGAGTTCGTCACCAACTTTATGTCCGAGTACATCATTTATTATTTTAAAATTATCAAGATCAAGAAAGATGATTGAGAAAGGTTGTTCATATTTTATTAAATCTTCAACTTTCTCAATCAGGTATTTTCTATTAAAAACATTTATTAAAGGATCTTTATAAGACATTTCGATTGCCATTTGCTTTTCATTTGTAATTATTTTTTCTCTATATTTAATTATATCAAGCATTTTTTTAAAGCTATTTGTTAAATGACCGATTTCATCATTCTTAGAATAATCTAATTTTATTTCATAATTTCCATTTGATATCTCTTTTGTAGCTTTATCTAAATTCTCAAGTGGTTTAATTATTTGCGATATTAATAGAATGTTTATAATAAAAGCTGAAATTATAGTTAACAAACCACCAACTATTATTCCAGATAAAATCGTTTTATTCATTTTTGTGATAGTATCGTCATATTTATGAATATGAACATCAGCAATTTTATTCCCTTCGATATCATAAATTGGTAAAAAAGTAGAAATGTAGTTATGAATGTATTGATAAGTTGGTTTAATTTCATTGAATTGAAACTTTTCTATCTCTTCACTTGTTGATATATAACTATTTTCAGTTATTATTGCAAAATCAAAATCAAGATAATTTTTCCATTCATTAATTAAATTTTCGTTTATAATTATTCCAAAAGTTAGATATGCATTATAAAATTTTTCACCATTACTATCAAATACTGGTGAAGTAGCGAAAATAATTGGTAAATTATTAATTATTTTTATACCTGAGACAATGTCATGTTTTTTTAAGATGAAGTCATCATAATTTAAATTTAGCAAAGGTGTATCAACTATTACTTCTCCATTATCTTTAATAAGTAAAACAAGATCATAATTGAAATTTTTTCTTATCCACGGATCAAGGTTGTCTCTAATCCAGTTTTCATCTTTATTTATAACGCCTTTAATACCCATTTCTTCCCAGTATGCATAATCCTTTACATGGAAGATTAAATTGTTTTTTTCTATTTCAATAAGATTAGAAAAATTATTTTTATATAACTCTACTCTTGTTCTTATATTATCATCGAGAATATTTTTTGATAATGAAAAAATAATAAGAAGGATAGATATAATTACTAAAAATATCACAATTATATTAATATAAAATATCTTATACCTAAGTCTCATTTTTTTTATATATATTTTACAACTTTTTTATTATTTTTTAAATTTTTCGTAAAGAGTAGAATTTTTAAACTCTTTGATGATTGATTTAACTATTATTATGAATGGTACAGTAAAGAAAAGAGATACTGGTCCAAAAAGTGATACGAGAAAAATCATTGTTATAAAAATTA
>JAKPCM010000108.1 GCA_029553255.1 Caldisericota bacterium
ATAACCAGATGCTCAAACAACTATGGTCCGTATCAATTTCCAGAGAAATTGATACCATTGATGATATGGAACGCACTCAACCACAAAGAATTACCTGTGTATGGAGATGGGAAACAGATAAGAGATTGGCTGTACGTAACCGACCATTGCAAGGCGATAGACATGGTGTATGATAATGGAAGAGTTGGGGAAGTATACAACATAGGCGGGCACAACGAGAAAGAGAACATATACATAGTGGGAAAGATAATAGAACTGCTGAGAGAAAAGACGAAAGATGAAGAAATAAACGAAGGGTTGATAAAACATGTAAAAGACAGACTAGGGCACGATAGAAGATATGGAATAGACCCAAGCAAGATAAGGCAAGAATTGGGATGGGAGCCAGAGACAAGATTTGATGAAGGGATAAAAAAGACGATAGAATGGTATTTGAACAATGTTGAATGGGTGAAAAGAGTGATATCGGGAGAATATTTGGAATTCTATGAGAAGAATTATGGGGGGAAATAATGGCAGAAAAAATTTTGATAATAACTTATGATATGATACCCTACTCAGGTGCCTGGGGAGGGGCTCAAAGAATGTATTTTTTGGCCGAACATTTATTTAAAAATGGCTATGACGTTACAGTTATAAGTGCTAAAAAGGATTTCAAAGGATATTTTGGTAAAGAAATTAATTTTAATACTATATACTTGGAAAGTAAATTGACAAATATAACTTCTAAAACTTCTAACTCAAATAATAAAAAAATGGAAAATTATCCAGATCAAAAAACAGTGAAAAACCATTTAAAAAGATTTTTAAAAAAGACTTTGACATTTTATAACGATATTAAATTAAACGAACCTAATCCAGCACAAGGTTTATATGCTTTGATATGGTTAAAGGAAAATAAAAATAAAATGGCAAATTTTATTAACAAAAATAAAATTAGTAAAGTCATAATTAGTGGTCCGCCTTTCTCTTTATTTACATTAACTTCTTACATAAAAAGGATGGATAAAAATGTAAAAGTCATCTTGGATTATAGAGACCCTTGGAATTTATGGAATATGAAGAAAGGCAAACCTTTCAGAAGAGAACAAAAATTTTTAAAGGAAGCAGATTATATTGTGGGCTTTTCTGAACTTTTCTGTCAAGACATGGTCAAGATTTTTCCATTCATAAGAGATAAAATTACCGCTGTAATGAACGGATATTCTGCTGAAGAATGGAGTGATGTTGAAAAAGAAACAAAAGAAGATAGAAGTAAGGACAAATTAGTAATATCGTATATTGGTTCTATATCATTTAATAAAGATAATAAATATACTTTTAGAGATCCATATCCTTTATTAAATGCTTTTGCGAATTTTGATAATAAAAATGATGTCGAATTAAGATTTGTAGGTATAGATAAATTAACAAAGGAGATTGAAGAAGTTAAAAAAAATTATAAAAATGTGAATTTATTTTATCAAGTTAATCATAAAGAATCCTTGGTTGAAATGAGAAAGAGCGATATCTTAGTTTTATTACATACTTCTAATGATAATTCGAGTAAATATGCTTTAGGCGGTAAATTCTTCGATTATCTGAGAAGTGGCAAAGTTCTCTTGGGAATTGGAAACAGAGAAACATACTTTAATAAATTGATTGAAAATTATAAATTAGGGCTTATTGCTAATAACAATGAAAAAGAAATTGAACAAGTTCTACATGCTATTTATTCTTTTTGGAAAGAAGGAAAATTAAATGAATTGCGAAAGGATGAAAATTTAGAAATAGAGAAGTTTTCAAGAGAATCACAAAATGATATATATTTAACAATACTAGAAAAATTTTAAAGATATACCAAAGGAGAAATAGTATGAAACTAATAAGTCTAATAGGCGCGCGGCCACAGATTATTAAAGAAGCAATCTTGAATCAAGAATTTGAAAAAGAAGGCATAGAAGAAATCTTAGTTCATTCTGGTCAGCACTATGATTTTAATATGTCTGATGTATTTTTCAAAGTTTTAAATATAAAAAAAGCTGATTACAATTTAGGAATAGGTTCTGGCACACATGCAGAAATGACTGGCAAAACAATGATTGAATTTGAAAAGGTAGTATTAAAAGAACGCCCTGATATTATACTCGTGTACGGAGACACAAACAC
>JAKPCM010000111.1 GCA_029553255.1 Caldisericota bacterium
TTTTTGTTTACCATTTCCATATCTTTTGGTGAATATATTTCTAAGATTGGAGGAGAAATATCTTTTATAGGAATTGTAATTATTATAATATATGATGGATCAGATTCATTCCCTAATTCATCAAAAGCTTTAACATAATAATAATAAATTTTACCACTTTTAACATCTTTATCTAAATAACTATTTGTTTCTGAATTTAAGGTTGCTATTAATGAAAAGTTTTCTGAATCTTCTCCTCTATATAAATAATAACCTTTTACTTTAAAAGTACCCTGAATAGATGTTGACCAATTGATTAAAACATAATTATCGCTTGTCAATTCTAATGAGATTTTTTCCACTTTCAATTGAGGAATAATTTTTGGATATAATGATATAGTTGGGTCACCAAAAAGCGTAGCAAAGGAAAAAAGATTATACCATTTACAATACCACCATTCATATATGAAATTTTTTGAATAATAATTTAAAGAATTATACAATGATTCTCCAATGGTTTTTGAATTTGATAAATTATCTAATATTTTATAAAAAATTGATAAACTTGTTCCATCTTCTAAACTATTCCACCCACAAATTAAACAATAATGTCTTACATTGCCTATTAAAGCTACTGCACATCTTTTAAACAGTAATTCTGAAATTGAATCAAAATCTGGATAATCAATACAAGAAGGCCAATAGGATTGAATTAAATAAATAGATTTGCTAAATGTAGGGAATACAAGATCTTCATCTTCTTTATTTATTAAATCTAAACATAAAAATTCATCATTTTCAGGAATTTTATCACCATCGTCTTTATTCCAAATTCTTCTACTTATAAGATCTATATAGCCACTATTTGTAAATATTGAAACTATATCAAAATTATTAGTTGATAATTCATTTATTAGATTATCCCTGTTTAAAGATAGATCTGGTTTGAATACGCTTGGCTCTATACCATCTTTTTCATAAAGTGTAACTCTTTCAAAATTTCTGTTTTTCAAAAAATCATTCCAAATATTTTCGAAAAGTTGCGCAGCATCGGTTCTTTTACAATCATTTTCTCCATACTTTAATATATCACCAGCCATAAGAATTTTTTTATTATCTTTAATTAAATTTTTCTCCTCGAACTCTATAGATCTATCTAAAATCTTTTTTATTGTATTAATATCATCAAAAGGTATCCTTCCCACAATAAGTTCATTTTCAAAATCCACATTATCTTGTTGATATTCACCATAATAACCATCTTCATCTGAATCCCAGTCACCGGTTAAATCTGCATAATAGTAATCTGTTGGAACTGATCCATCTTTATTTGTATCATTAGATCTTGTATGATTTTTAGGATCAGGATAACAATATCTCATTGGAATTGAACCACCTGTTGATTTAGTTGTTTGATATTTCGAATTATAGGGATTGCCAATTAATAGTAGGTATTTTATTTTATTATTTAGATAATCTTGCTTTAAATAATTTCTAATTTTTTCAGGTAAATCTATTCCACTATAATTTTTTTCAATATCTTCAACATTTTTTATATTAACCATAAAACCTTTAGCTTTTTTATAGGAAATAAAATTATCTAAAATTTTTGAATCTGAAATTTTCTTTGAGGTAATAATTAAAAAAGATTCTTTTTCTACATTTTGTTCTTTCACTATTATTTCTTTTACAGCCCCTTCATTATCTAAAATAAATTCATAATTTTTTAAATTTCTATCATCGAAAATTTTTGTGATTCTATTATTAATATCTTTCTCAACTTTTATATCAATTTTAACTAACTTTGTACCATTTTCCTCTCTGTAATAAAAAGGAACTAACTTACTTTTCGTCGATAACACTTTTGCAAAAAAGAGAAACTGATTTATTGGTTCTTTATATCCATTATTAAATCTTTTAATTGCTAAATCAAAGGTATTCCATGTATCACAAAACCATTGATTACCGATTGAAGCAATAAATTCTATAGGATTATTTGTAAAAAAACCATCCTCAATTATACTTCTCAAATAGTTTAAATGATAATCACCTGCTCTTTTTAATAGGCTTTCTCTTTCTGATCTTAAAGATTCATCAGATAAAATTAGGTTAAAATCAATAATATGAGTCAATTCATGTGATAAAGCTCCTGAAAAATAAGGATCTATTTTTGAAGGCACATCAGAAGGAAATGGATTTTCATAAGGACCGTCAATCTTTAAATCCCACAAATCAATAGCATAGCCAATTTTCATTTGAGTAGCGAAACTTGCACCTAAATCATAAATCAATTCTCTTTCATTTGGGTATAATAAATATAAATTTTCTTGAGGAGTCCCTAAAAGTTTACCTATCATTATCAATTTTAAATTATGCAAATCTTTTGGTAATGAACTCAAAAAAGATAAAATATATTGAAGATTTTTTTGATATAAATTATTATTATCAAGAATTAAAATTTCAAATTTATTCCATATTTCTTTATAAATATCTTTTAAACCTAAGGTATCTGAAATAATATTTTTCTTTTCATCATCCAAAGGAAGAGCGTATCCATAAAATAAAATTGAAAATTTTTCTCTACTCCATGTTAGAATATTTTCACTTTTTTCATCAAAGCTGTGATCTTTTTTAAAATAATAAGGATAAATTTTAATTATATCTTTTAGTTTATTAAATATTTCCTCTTTTTTCTTATTATTAATTAAATTAATATTTTGATA
>JAKPCM010000122.1 GCA_029553255.1 Caldisericota bacterium
ATATGGAGTTAAACCTTTCTCTTCTCCATTAATATAGAGTTTTGCATTAGTGGGTGTAGTCTCTACTTCGAGAGTTGCATAAGAGGGTAGAGGGGTTAATTTTATAACTCCAAGATCTAATGTTTTATTTTTCTCTATATGTATATCCTTTTTCTCAGAATCTTCATAATTATCTTTTTTTAATACTATTTCATAACTACCCTCTTTTAGTGAAATAGAGATTGGGGTTACACCCTTTTTCTCATTGTTTATTAACACCTCTGCACCTTGTGGGTCTGAATCTATTTTGAGAAGACCTGAGATAAATGGTAATTTTTCTTTATATAATGAAAAAGTCAAAAGCAGAGCTATCACTAATAAAAGTAAAAAGATAAGAATTGGTGTAATAATATCTTTTTTCCCAATATTAACAAGAACAGTTGTTATGTTATCTGGTCCACCTCTATTATTTGCTAATTTTATAAGATGTTCGACTGCTTCATTAATATTATAATTTTTTATTATTTTTAAAATTTCATCGTCATCAACAACCCTTACCAATCCATCTGTTGTTAAAAGAATTTTATCTCTATTTTTGACTTTTATTACAAAGATATCAATTTTTACTTCATTATCTAATCCAAGACCTCTTGTTATAATATTTCTATATTTTGATTTTTTAGCCTCTTCTTTAGTTATTAAACCAGCTCTTACCTGCTCCTCAACTAAAGAATGATCAACTGTTATCTGCTTAATTTTATTTTTTCTTACAATGTATGCTCTACTATCACCTACATTTGCGATATAAAGTTTATCTCCAATTAAAATAGCTAAGCATACTGTTGTTGCAATTTTAGATTCATTTTGAAAAAAACCTTCCTTATATACAGCCTCATTTGCTTTTTCAATAGAGATTTTTATTCTTTGTTCTGGTTTTATGTTTTCAGGTAAAGAGTAATAAGATTCTTTTATTACTTCTAAAGCTAACTTACTTGCTTCATCACCTCTCGAATATCCACCAACTCCGTCAGCAACACCGTATAGTTTTCCATATAATTTTAATTTTTTAGGATCCTTTGGTTCATAAATTAAATAGCAATCCTCATTTAATTCTCTTACTTTTCCTTTATCTGTCTTATATGAATATTTTGTTGGTAATGTTTTTTTAAATTCTTTTAGTTTTATGTTTTTTTGATCCATTTCCATTTAATCTTTTTCCTCGAAATAGATAATTACAGCTGTTCTTGTTAAAGGATTCCAATTCACCTTACAACCGAGATTTTCTGTGACAAACCTAATAGGAAGCATCGTTCTACCTTCAATAATTAATGGAACTACCTTTGGATTATCTGGATCAATAAATTTATAATTTCCATTGACTCTTGCCAAATTTCTTCCTATCCATAGTTCAATAACTTCATCCTTATGTTTAACTGTCACTTTTTTCTCAATACCATCCCATTCAACAGTTGCATCAAGTTCCTCAGCCACCCATCTTATTGGTAAATAGGTTCTTCCTTCTATTATTTGTGGTGGAACATCAAGTTCTTTATTTATTTCATTTATTGCCATTATTTTACTATTAAGAGTTAATTGTAAAACTTTAACATTGAATTTAATGAAAAATTTTACTTCTTTTTTTGTTCCATTATAGTTTATTATTAACTTAAATTCATAACTATTCCTATCATCAAATGTCTTATAATCAAACTCTTTAAAATCTTTAGCTTTATTTATTATTTCATCTGGAATTTTTATTTTAAGTTCAACATCTTGAATAGTATCACTTTTAATTTTTTCTATTTTATTTATAGAAAAATTATACTCTTGAAAACTATCTGGTTTAGTTAAATTAAGCTCTACATTTTTCAGCGCACCATCTGTTGCTTTAATTTGAAATTTGATAGAAACATCTTTTTCATTAATATAAATTCTAATATCCTCATCCAAATTTAAAATATCTACTTTGCCAAGTTTTTCAGGTTTGACAAAAATTTTAATATCATATTTTTCTTCAATATTAGATTTGATTGATTTAAAATTTATAGTAAGTAAGTGCTCCTTTTCTATAACTTCATCTTTTGGATTTATTGATAGTGTTAACTTTACAATTTCATCTTTTTTTATAAC
>JAKPCM010000120.1 GCA_029553255.1 Caldisericota bacterium
ATGATGAGGTAAACAAATGAATTTAGTAAATATACGAAAAATTGAGCAAGATATTTTAGATAGATTGCAAAATATAAATACTCTTATTGAAGACTTTAACAATGTGAATAATACAGATTTAGAAAAAATAAAAAATATAACAAATACTTATGTTAAATTACAATTTCCAGAGATTTTTATTTATTGTGATAAAATTAATTATTTGCAAGAAGAGTTTCAGAGCAATTACAAATATAAAATTGAATATGATTTCTATATAAGTATTGCTATAAAAACAAATAAGATAGATTTGTTAAATTTTTATGTTAATTGTTATGCGGAAATTTTAGCAAATCTATTTTACAATTTTCAAACTGAAAATATTGCTTTTATAGATTTTGTAAATTTTGTAAAAGAAGAAGCGCAAACACAAGATTTACAAACTTTAAAAGTTGGTGTATTTAATATAAAAGCTGTAAGCATAATTTAAAAAAAAGGAGGATTTAAAAATGATTAGACCTATCGGCAAAAATACAAAATTAGCTTGTTTTGAAAAAGAAACAACGGAGGGAGTTTATGTAAATCCGACACGTGAAATTCCTTTTAAAAGTTGCGATTTGAAAAAAGTTATGAAAACAGAAGAAGACACTTCGAATATCGGAGAGGTATTTACAAGCGACCTGATTACGATGGGGTATGACCTGACAGGTAACATCGAAATGAATGTATACCCTGAAACGATAGGGGATATTTTATTTTTTACGCTTGGTAAAAGCAAAAATGACAACCCGATAAAAGGAGTTTTGATACTAAAATATGTCGGGGATAAAAAAGGAGCAAGATACAAGATTTACGACAACGCTGAAGACATTTCTTTGCTTTTTGAAACTTATGACGGGACGTCGTGGAATAGTTTATTTGATATTGTAATAGAAAACTTAACGTTGACACAAATAAAAACAGCAATTGAAACCGCAACAAGTGATGTTTTAGTAAACATAAACGGAAGTGGCGCAGGAACAGATTTTAAAATTATGACGGATCCTCTAATTATAAAAAACGAGGGTGAAAATGTTTTAGGATTAATTTTTGCAAGAAAATCTTCAAGCAGTTACAAATCGCATAATATTTATGCAAGTAATAGTGCATTAGATAGCATACCTTCTTTTTCGATTTTATTAGATAAAGGATACGGGGTTGGTAAGTGT
>JAKPCM010000132.1 GCA_029553255.1 Caldisericota bacterium
TTTATGATTGTTCCATATGGTTTAGATTCTTTCAAAGATGCAATTAGGGCTTCATCTGAAATATATCACACTCTGAAAAATATTTTAAAAAAGAGGAAACTTTCGGTAGGAGTTGGAGATGAAGGAGGTTTCTCACCAAACTTAGAAAGTAATGAAGAGGCTATAAAATTGATAGTTGAAGCTACTGGTGAAGCAAACTATAAATTAGGAAAAGAGATTTTTCTTGCTCTTGATTCTGCGGCGAGTAGTTTTCATAAAGATGGAAAATATTTTTTTGAGGGAAAAGAGGTTAGTTCCTCCTTTATGATTGATTATTATGAGAAATTGATCGATAAATATCCAATAATTTCTCTTGAAGATCCATTGTCTGAAGATGATTTTGAAGGATGGAAAGAGTTAACAAAAAAATTAAAAGATAAAATATTTATCATAGGTGATGATATTTTTGTAACCAATAAAGAGAAATTAATTTTTGGAATAGAGAATGGAATAGCAAATTCAATTTTAATAAAAGTGAATCAAATTGGAACCCTCTCAGAAACTCTTGAAGTTATAAAAATTGCAAAAATGAATGGATATAATTATATGATTTCTCATAGATCTGGCGAAACAATAGATTCTTATATCTCAGATTTAGCAGTTGGAACAGGAAGCTTAATGATAAAAGCAGGTGCTCCTTCAAGAGGAGAGAGAGTTTCTAAATATAATAGATTGATACAAATTGAGGAGGAACTTGGTGAAAACAAGAAGTATGGAAGCGAATTTCTCAGAATTAAAAGATAAAATTAAAAATAGAGATATATTAATATCTGTAATAGGTCTTGGATATGTTGGATTAACAATAACTGAATCACTTTTAAATAAAGGATTTAAAGTTTTAGGTTATGATGTTTCCTTAGAGAAAATAAATTATTTAAAAAAGGGAAAATCATATCTTGTTGATATAGATGATGATGTTATAAAAAAATATATAGATAAACAATTTTTCCCTACAAATTCAGTTAAAGATTTGGTTAAATCTGATGTTTATATTGTATCAGTTCCAACTCCATTGAATGAAGGAGATAAACCAGAATTAAAATATATATTAAAAGCAATAAGAGATGTAAGAAAATCTTTAGACAAAGATGGAAAATTGATTATTTTTGAAAGCACACTCCCACCTGGTTCAACTCAAGAGTTGATATATCCTAAACTCAAAAAAAGTGGGAAAAAATTTTATCTCTGTTTCTCACCAGAAAGAATAAATCCTGGAAGTCGTTATCCAATAAACACTATTCCAAAGATAATGAGTGGAATTGATGAAGAATCACTTGCTATAGGCATTTACTTTTATTCATCAATTTTTGAAAAAATAATACCAGTATCAAGCACAAAGATTGCAGAATACATTAAAATTCTTGAAAATAGTTATAGATTTATAAATATCTCCTTTATAAATGAATTGGCTAAACTCACCTCTCTTGATAATGTAGATATATTTGAAGTTATAGAAGGAGCAAAAACTAAACCCTATGGATTCACACCTTTTTATCCAAGTTGGGGCGTTGGAGGAGATTGTATACCAACTGTCCCGATGTTTCTTGTTGATAGAGGGAAAAAATATGGTTTTAAAGTTTCATCTATAGAATATTCAGATTTAATAAATAAAAGTATGCCCTATTATTGGTTTAATAAAGTAAAAAAATATATTAAAAAAAATGTTTTCATTTTAGGTATAACATATAAAAAAGATGTAAACGATTTAAGAAACTCTCAACCATTGAAATTTATGGAAATACTAATAGATAAGGGAATTGATGTTTCTTATTATGACCCATATATAGAGAAAATTGAAATCAAAGGAAAAAAATTAAAAAGCATCAAACCAACAAAAAATAATCTTAAAAAATTTGACCTAATTGTGATTGGCACTGATCATTCAGATATTCCATACTATGATTTATTAAATTTAAAAAAATATATACTCGACCCTTTTGGGAAACTTCCCAAGTCAAAATATATTATTTCTTTTTAATTATGGTAAAATATATTCTATGATAAAAGAGGATATAAAACATTTAATTAAAAGTGTATTAAAAGATGTTTTTTCTGAAAAAATTAACAAAATTGTTGAGTTTGGTAGCGACTCATATCTGATTTACACAGATTCAACCTTAATCCTTCTAAAAGAGGATTCCATTATTAGTGGAATGAACAATCATTTCCATTTTTTTGATTCATACCATTTTGGAGATAAGTGTGTTCTTATTGAAAAAGATTTGATTATAAAATTTATGAAAAAATTTGATTCTCTCAAGAAGAAAAGGCCAATCAAGGCTTCTGTTATGTTTATCGGATCAAAAAATGAGGTATATATAGTTTCACCATCTTTTATACTTGATTTCAAAGAGAAATTTGGAACAATAGGTAAAACTGAAGATGGAGAAATAATAATATTTGTACCAACAGTTTTATTACATAAATTAAGTGGTGAAAAGATGAACGATGATGAAATAAAGTCAAGAAGAATGATACAAATTATAGATGATATTAACACAATCCCATTTGATGATATTTCTAACTATGATGACATTGATGATATCGGTATTTCTTTAACTCCCAATCTCTATCTTGATACATCAAATGAAGAAAAAAATGAATATTTTTTAAAAAAAATAGATGAACTTGAAAAGGAGATAAAAAAATTAAAAGAAGAGAAGAAGAAAGGAAGGAGGAAGAAAAGTGGAAATTAAATTTGGGAAAGAAGATGAAAAAAATATTATAGCTGCAATAAGTTATATCCCTTTTCTTTTTATTGTTTCATTGATTCTTGCAAAAGATGATGAATTCGTCCTTTCTCATGCAAAACAGGGCTTTGCTCTTTTTATTGTAGAAATAGTAATCTGGCTTTTAAGTAAAATACCAATAATAGGTTTCGTTTTTAAATACATATTTGGTATACTGATATTTCTTGTTGCTCTATATGCTTTTATTGAAGCACTTATAGGAAAATTTTGGAAGATTCCTTTAATAGGAGATCTATCACAAGAGATAAAATTTTGAGTAAAGCAGATTTATTAAAACAAAAGTTCAGATTTAAAAAAAGTTTAGGTCAAAATATATTTATTGGTAATACTCAAAATTTATTAAACTTAACGAATTTTATGGATGATGATTTTATAATTGAGGTTGGAACTGGCACTGGAGATATTACAAAGGAGATTGCAAAGAGAGTTGAATTTGTAAGAAGCTATGAAATTGACGAGAGATTAAAAGAGTTTATAAATGAAAATATTATTTTTTACAAAAATATTGAAGTTAAATACATGGATTTTCTATTAGAAGATAAATTTCCTGAGAGTTTCAAATTTTTTTCAAACCTGCCATATTCGCAAGCAGCAGAAATTTTAAAAAAATGTTCTATGATAAACAGTTTAAAAGAGGGATATTTTATGATTCAGAAAGAGCTTGGCGAGAGAATAATTTCTAAAGAGAGTTCAAAAAAATATGGAGCAATATCAATTTTTCTGCAAACCTTTTTTTCTTTCAAATCCCTGAAAGAGTTCAATAAGAATCTTTTTTATCCAAAGCCTAAGGTTGATTCAATTTTCATATATTTTAAAAGAATCAGAGAGTGGGATGATGAATTTGAACAATATGAATCTTTTCTAAAAGATATTTTTTCAAAAAGAAGGAAAAAAATAAAAAAATATTTATCAGATTATTTAAATGATATGAATATAGATACAAATTTAAGACCTGAAGATATAAAGGTCGAAGATTATATAAAAATTTATGAAAATTTTATCAGAAGCAAAGATAAATCTCACTCTTGATATATTAGGAAAACTGCCACAAAATTATCACTATATAAAAAGTATTGTTTTAAAAATTCCAATTTATGACGAGATAAAAGTTGATTATTCTGATAAAGATGAGGTTTCATTCGAAAATATTTTAGTTCAAGATAGCAACATCGAAAAGGTCAAAGATCTATTTTTTTCTAAGATATGTAAAAGTGATAAGTTTAATATAAAAATTAAAAAAAACATTCCTGTTGGAAGTGGTTTAGGTGGGGGAAGTTCAAATGCTGCGAAATTACTGCTTCTATTTAATGAAATTTATAATTATCCTTTATCAGATGAAGAGTTAATTTCTCTTGGTGAACAAATTGGCTCAGATGTTCCTCTTTTTTTGAGAAAAGAAAAGTTTCTACTGATTCAAAATAAAGGAGAGAAAATTTTTCCTTTATATGTTAATGATTATGAGTTTTATTTTTCAGTAATCTATCCTAACATAAAAATATCAACAAAAGAGATTTATGATGAAGTTAAAGAGGTTGAGATAAAAGAAGAGAAAAGTGAAAAAGTCATTGATAAATTGATAAAATCAGAAGATTTTATACCATATCTTGGTAATGATCTTGAATATTATGCTTTTAAAATTAAACCAGAATTAAAAGAGATAAAAGATTTTTTATTAATGCACAACGCTTTAAATGTTATTTTAACTGGAAGTGGTTCTTCCTTTGTCTCTTTTTTTAATTCTCCGTATCCTCTTTATTCTCTTTCAAATCATCTTGAGGTTTTTCAGAAAGATTTAAATCTTCAGTTTCAACTTTTTCTTTTTCATGCTTTAGGTTGGGAGAAGATTTATAGAATAGATACGCAAAAATAACAATTAAAAAACAGCCCCATTGAGATGCTGTTAATCCAAATATCTGGTAATGATCACCTCTTAAAAATTCAATTAAGAATGTGAATATTGAATATAAGATAAGAAAAAGAGTAAAGATGCCACCGTCAACTTTTACTTTGTTCCTATATTTTAAAAGGATGAATAGAGTTATGAAACCAGTAATCGAAAGAAGAGGTTGTGTAGGATAAAGAGGAATACCAAGTGGTGCAAATGATTCAGGGTTAGTGAATGTTATTGAAAATGGAAAAGGTAATCCTGTTGG
>JAKPCM010000135.1 GCA_029553255.1 Caldisericota bacterium
GAGAGAATTTTACAAAATTTAGATAATCCTCATAAAGATAAAAAAATAATTCATATTGCTGGAACAAAAGGTAAAGGTTCAACATCAACTTTTATAAGTAATTTACTTATTTCACATAAATTTAAGGTTGGCTTATATACATCTCCCCATCTACAATCTTTTAGAGAGAGAATCTCAATAAATAAAAAATTAATTGAATCAAAATATTTTGGTGAAATGGTTTATAGAATAAAAGAAATTTATGAAAAAGATGCCTATTTTAATACAATTGGTGAACCTTCAATGTTTGAAATTTTAACTTCACTTGCTTTTAAATATTTTGATGATAAAAAAGTTGATTTCATCATACTTGAAACTGGACTTGGAGGTAGATTTGATGCAACAAATATTATATCAGATCCTATTGTAACTGTTATAACAAAAATTGATTATGATCATATGGATATTCTTGGTAATACACTGAAAGAGATTGCTTTTGAAAAAGCAGGAATAATAAAAAAAGAAAGACCACTGGTGTTATCAAAGCAGGAAAAAGAGGTATTAGATGTTATTTTACAAAGAGCCAATGAGATGTATTCAAAAGTTTATGTTGAGGGAGTTGATTTTAATACACAGGATATTCATATAGAAAAAGACAGAACTTTTTTTACATATAAATCTAAAAATAACTATTTTGAAAATTTAGAAATAAAGTTATTAGGAATGTTTCAAGTTTCAAACTCATCTTTATCAATAAAAATCATTGAAATTTTAAATGATTTAAATATCATTAGTTTAGATGAGAAAAAAGTCAGGAAAGGTTTATCAGATTCATTTATTGCAGGAAGAGGAGAAATTGTAAAAAAGAATGGAAGGACATATATACTCGACGGAGCTCATAATGCAATTTCAATGTATGAATTAAAAAATTTTATAGAAACATATTTTAGTTGTGGTAAAATAAATATGATTTTTGGTATATTAAATGATAAAGATATTGAGGGAGTTTTGAAAGTGATATTACCTTGTGTTGATAAGGTAATTTTAACTGAACCAGAAGGAGTAAAAGAGAGAAGGACAGAACCTTCTACTCTCTTAGAAATTATTAAAAAGAATTTCCCAGAAAAAGAAGTAACAATTACAAAAAATATAAAAGAATCTTTTATTGAATCTAATAAATTTTTTAACAATAACTATCCAATATTAGTCACTGGTTCATTTTATGTAGTTGGTGAATTTAGGAATTATTTAAATATATTCTATACTTATTAAGGAGGTGAATTTGCCTAATCAAAACAGTACTGATATATTTGAACCTTTGAAAGCCTACACTGCTTATTTTTATTTAGTATTAATTTTATTTATCATTTTAATTGCTTATTGGGTTTATCAGGATTCTAAAAAAAGAGGATTTGGTCAATATTTCTGGTCTATATTGGTCATTTTTGGTGGAATAGTTTTTCCTTTTATCTATAATGCTATAGGTAATCCTACATGGATTTTTCATATCTTATCATTTCCAATTGGTGGTATTATTCCACTTTTGATATATCTTATTGTAAGACCACTCTGGACTAAAGATGATCTTGAACTTGATAAGTTAGAAAAAGAGACATTACAACTTGAAAGAGAATACTGGGCTTTTTTACTTTCAAAAGAAAAAATGAAATGTCCAAATTGTGGTGCACCTATTAAAGAAAATTGGTTAATATGTCCTTATTGTAAAACAGTTTTAAAAAAAGAGTGTTCTTTTTGTGGAAAACCAATAGATCTTGATTGGGATATGTGTCCATATTGTGGACATAAACAGAAAGAAGAAGAGAAAAAATGAAGGTATTAACATTTAAAAAAGGAGGGGTTCATCCTAAAGAGAATAAAATAACTAAAGATAAAAAAATTGAATTTTTTTTTGATGTTAATGATATAATTGTTCCTTTACATCAACATACTGGTGCTCCAAATCAACCACTTGTTAATGTAAATGATAAAGTTTTAATGGGAGAAAAAATTGGAGATTGTGATGCAAAAGTTTCTTCACCTGTTCATTCTCCAATTTCTGGAGAGGTGGTTTCAATTGAAAATGTTATCCTTCCAACTGGAAAATTTTCATTATGTATAAAAATTAAAAATGATAAAGAGTACAAATTACATGAAAGTGTTGTAAAAAGAGAAAATATTGATTCTTTGGATAAAACAGAACTCCTTAATATAATTAGAGAATCTGGTATAGTTGGTATGGGTGGCGCAGCTTTTCCAACTCATATAAAATTAACGCCTCCTCCTAATAAAAAAGTTGAATATCTAATAATAAACGGTGCTGAATGTGAGCCATTTTTAACATGTGACTATAGATTAATGGTTGAAGAAAGTGAAAATATTGTAAAAGGTGTTGAAATTTTAATGAAAATTTTAGAGCCAAAAAAAGTTATTTTTGGTATTGAAGAAAATAAAAAAGATGCAGCAGATGAACTATATAAGATTATAAAAAATAAAAATTTATCAAATATTATAGATATTGTTATTCTTAAAACAAAATATCCTCAAGGTTCTGAAAAACATCTAATAAAAGCAATAATTGGAAAAGAGGTTCCATCTGGCGGTCTTCCTTTTGATGTTGGATGTATTGTTCAAAATGTTGGAACAACACTTGCCATTAAAGAAGCAGTTTGTGATGGAATGCCCCTTATTGAAAGAGTTTTAACTATAAGTGGCTCAGGTGTAAAGGAATCAAAAAATGTTAAAGTTAAAATTGGTACTCTATCAAGAGATATTGTTGATTATTGTGGTGGGATAGAAG
Organism: Caldisericota bacterium; assembly: GCA_029553255.1. Taxonomy (GTDB): domain Bacteria; phylum Caldisericota; class Caldisericia; order B22-G15; family B22-G15; genus JAAYUH01. Next base: position 2,777 of record JAKPCM010000135.1, read on the forward strand.
GAGATTTAAGAAAAATAATTTTTGGTGGACCCATGATGGGTTTTTCATCTTATACTCTTGATGTTCCGATCACTAAAGGAACTTCGGGTCTACTTTTATTCACTGATAAAGAGGTTAAAGAGTATGAAGAGTTACCTTGTATTAGATGCGGAAGGTGTGCCAATTCTTGTCCGATGTATCTTATGCCAATGTTTATTGATATGTATTCAAGAATAGAGGATTTTGATAAAGCTAAAGATTTTGGCGCTTTAGATTGTATTGAATGTGGTGCTTGTGGATATGTTTGTCCTTCAAAAAGATATCTTGTTCAATCAATTAGATATGCGAAAAATGAACTAATTAAAAGGAAAAAATAGTGGAGGAAAAATGAAAGATAATAAGGTAATTGTATCTTCTTCTCCTCATATTAGAGACCCGATAACTACAGCTCAAATAATGAGGTTAGTATTTATTGCACTTCTACCTGCTGCAATTTGGGGTATTTATTCATTTGGATTGCAAGTTTTTTTAATAATTATAACAAGCATAGTTACTTCAATTTTATCTGAGTTTTTATATCAAGTTATTACAAAGCAAAAAATTACAATAAAAGATGGAAGTGCGGCTTTAACTGGCCTTCTTCTTGCATTAACTGTTTCACCTCAAACTCCATTATGGATGATTGCTATTGGTGCTTCTTGTGCAATAATTATAGCAAAACAACTTTTTGGAGGACTTGGTTCAAATTTTGTTAATCCTGCTCTTTTCGGAAGAGCAGTTATATTTTTATCATGGACTGCTATATTAAATAAATGGCCTAAGCCTCAATATAATTTTTTTAAATATTTTACTTCTACTACTCCATATATAACAACAGCAACTCCGCTTGATCTTTTCAGATCAGGTAATCTTCAAATCTCAACCTCTCTTTATAAAGATCTATTTTTTGGAAATATTGGAGGCTCAATTGGAGAAACATCAAAACTGCTTTTACTTTTAGGAATAGTTTTCCTATTTTTAATTAGAAAAGATATTATTGATTTAAAAATTCCTTTCACAATAATTTTAACTGTTGCTGTTACATCTATAATTTTAAAGCAAGATCCACTTTTCCACATCTTATCTGGAGGCTTAATAATAGGTGCTTTTTATATGGCTACTGACTATGTAACAAGTCCTGTAACAAATTTAGGAAAGATAATTTATGGTATAGGTATTGGAGCCTTAACTGTTATTATTAGAAATTTTGGAGTTTATCCAGAGGGTGTATCATTTGCAATTTTATCTATGAATGTTGTTACTCCATTTTTAGACCAATTAAAACCAAGAATCTTTGGTACAGGAGTTAAGAAATGAAAAATATTATAAAATCTGGATTAACAGTTTTTATAATAGCAACTATTGGAACTTTACTTCTTGCATGGGTTTACTCTTTTACAAGTCCAAAAATTGAGGAACAAAAATTTCTAACAATCAAAAATGCAATAGAAGAAATTTTTCCAAATCAGACTGAATTTAATGAAATTCCTGAATATAAAAATAAAGTTATTGAAAATAATATTAATATAATAACTATTTATAAAGTTGAGCTCCAAGATGGAAAAGAGGGTTTCATTATAAGAGCTACCTATTCTGGTTATGGAGGTAAAGTTGAATCGCTTTTTGGTTATCAAGATCAAAACTGTAAAGGTGTTTATGTTCTTGAACATTCAGAAACACCAGGCCTTGGATCATTGATAACATCAAAAGATTTCACAAATCAATTCATAAATAAGAATTTAAAAGACCCCTTTATAGTTAAAGAGGATGTTCAAGCAATAACTGGGGCTACAATATCATCAAGAGCAATATCAAATGCTATTAAAATAATTGGAAAATTCTATTTAGAGAATATTTATGGAGGGAATAAGTGAAAAAAAATATATTTAAAGAGTTCACAAAAGGTTTGTTTAAAGAAAATCCAATTTTAATTATTATGCTTGGTTTATGCTCTTGTCTCGCAGTTTCAACTGATGTATCTAATGCTTTAGGTATGAGTTTAGGCTTTAGCTTTGTTCTTATAATTTCTGAATTATTGGTATCAATTTTTAGAAAAATAATACCAAATGAAGTAAGAATACCAATATTCCTTATTTTTATAGCTGTTCCAACAACAATCGTAGATCTTGTAATGAAAGCATATTTTCCTTCACTTTCAAAATCAATGGGTGTATTTATTCCTTTAATTGTTGTTAATTGTATAGTTCTCGGAAGAATAGAGGCATTCTCTTATAAAAAGAACTTTGTTGAAAATTTAATGGATTCACTCGGAATGGCTTTAGGATATTCATGGGTTATAATAGTTTTAAGTATAATAAGAGAGATTTTTGGTAAAGGAACATTTTTAGGTATTAGAGTAATGCCTGAAGTATATCAACCTATGTCTATTTTAACTTCTCCACCTGGTGGTTTCTTCTTGATTGCAGTATTTATTGCTTTACTAAATGGAATTTTAAAAAGGAGGTCATAAATGTTATCCAATCTTCTAAAAATAATAATCTCAGCAGCAATTGTTGATAATATGGTTTTTATAAGATATATAGCTCTATGTTCATATGTTGGTGTTACTAATTCAATTGACGCATCCATTGGAATGGCCTTTGCAGTTATTTTTGTTCAAACAATTGCAACTGCTATAACATGGATAATTTTTCATCTATTTATGCAGGGCCTTGAATTTCTTGAGATAATTGTATTTATATTTACAATTGCTGCTCTTGTTCAACTTGTAGAAATTTACTTAAAAAAGAATGTTCCTTCTCTTTACAAAGCAATGGGTATTTATTTACCTCTTATTACAACCAATTGTATGATTCTTGCTGTAACATTTATTAATATTGATAAAAATTATACTTTCATTGAGAGTTTAGTTTATGCATTAGGAACCTCTTTTGGTTATGGATTAGCTCTTTTGATTTTAGCTGGAGTAAGAGAAAGGTTAAGACTTTCTAATATTCCTAAATTTTTTAAAGGATATCCCATAGTTTTTACATCAATGGCCTTAATAGCAATTGCTTTTTTAGGTTTTAAAGGTTTAATAAAGTAACGGAGGAATTTGATGAATTTTATTATTAAATCAGTTATCCTTATGGGTCTACTTTCAATAATTTTTGGAATTTTACTATCTTGGTTTAATAAAATTTTTGAAGTTAAAGTTGATGAGAATGTTTCAAAAATTCTTTCACTTCTTGCTGGAGCAAATTGTGGTGCTTGTGGATATGGTGGATGTGAAGCATTAGCAAATGCAATAGTAAAAGAGGGTGTAGATCCTACAAAATGCAAAGTAACCAATGGCGAAAATATGACAAAAATATTAATTACTATTGGAAAAAATCCATTAAGTATTCAAAAATTAAAACCGGTTTTAAAATGTGTTGCTAATAGATTTTTTGAAAAGAAAAGGGCTTTATATCAAGGGGTTGAAGATTGTAGAGAGACTGTTTTTGCTTTTAATGGTGAAAAAAGTTGTGAATATGGCTGTATTGGTCTTGGTACTTGTGAAAGAGCCTGTCCATTTGATGCTATAAAAATGAAAGATGGATTACCAATTTTCGATTATGATAAATGTACTGGATGTGGAATTTGTGCAAATATTTGTCCGAGAAATGTAATTGAAATGGTTAATTGGAATGAATTTGGAATTGTTATGTGCAATAACCCAAAAAAGGGAATTGATGTGAGAAAAGAGTGTAAAAGAGGGTGTATAAAATGTGGGATATGTATAAAAGTTTGTCCAACAAATGCAGTTTCTTGGAGCAAAAATGGAATTCCAATTTTCGATATGTCTAAATGTAATCTTTGTAATTTATGCGTTGAAAAGTGTCCAACCTATGTTATAAAAATTCAAAGAGATGAAGTATTGCTTTTAGTTGAAAAGGAGCCAGAAGAATTAAAAGTTTAAAATTATATAAAAATATATTATAATTTATGCAGTGAAAAAATTACTAATAATTATAATAATTTTTTTATTAATTCCAGTTATTTCAATAGCGCAAAATAAGGGCTATAAAAAAATTATTACTATAAAAGAAATTGGTGGATTATCAAGAAATCCCTGTTTTATTGATTTAATAATAGAGGATGATAATTTAAAAAAAGATAGTAGTGTTATTTTAATTGATCCAAAAACAAATAAAGAAGTTCCAATATATATATTTGAACAAAGTGATAAAAAAGTAAAATTTAGATTTGAAACCACTATAAACAAAGGAGAAGAAAAACAATTTGAGTTAAGATTTGGAACAGGAGAAAAAAGAAGTGAAACTAATCTTATAAATTATACTTATCCTAATTTTGTAGGTACAGAGTTTTATGGAATTTCTTTTGAAAAAATTTATATAGTTGGTTTAAAAGATAGTGATGTTCAGGTAGTTAATAAAGATGGAAAAACCCTTTTTGAAGGAAAAATTAAATATGGTCAATATAAAAGAATTGATTTAAGCTCTCCACAAATTTTTTATATCAAATCGACTGGTCCAATAGTTGTAACTGTATCTTCGATCGGTATTGCAAATGATAACTTTCCACAAGATAAAAGTGATGATGATTTAACATATTTGATTAGTTCTGAAGGATTTTTCTTTACACAAAAAAATATTTTTGCAGTTAGTTTTTCTGATTCAAATTCAGTATCGATTGAAGATGCTGGAGGAGAACTTATATTTAAAGGTAATATTAATAAAGGTGAATTAGTAAATAAAAGTTTAAGAAGTCCCGCTCTTGTTTATTATAAATCAAGTAGTCCATTATTAATAATTTATGGAGTTTTTGATGATTCAACTTTTCTTCCAATAATACCATATAAGAATTATAGTTTAAGTTTTGGTGATTTAAATATATTCTCTTTAGATGATGGTTTAAATTATAAAATCAATTTGCTATCTTCAAAAAAATCATTAGAAGGTTTATTAAAAAAATATGAATATAAGGTAATTGAAACTTCTTTAGAACCATTTGAGATTTCATATAATAAAAATTTGTATTTATATCTATTAGGAAAATCCTCAAATTTTGGTGGTGAACAAATTTTAAACAAATTTGGTAATACATCTGATAAAGATTTTACATTCTTAACTGGAAAAATTTCAACTAAATATTCTACTGGACATAAAAGAATAGTTTATGTGCTATCACTTTATGACAACAATGAAATCACAATAAATGATTTAACATTAAATAAAACTAATAAAATTACATTACAAAAAATGGGTGTTTATCAATATGAAACAGAAAATTCGCTTTCTAAAATAAATATAACATCTAAAAATGATGTTGTTGTTTTTGAAACATCAAATCATATCAATAGAGAAATTTTCTATAATATTTCACCAGTAAAAGATGATTCCATATTAATTACTTTGGGTAAGACAGAATTAATAACTGGGGAGACAAAACCTCCTATCAATCAAAAACCAATAGTTGAAACTCCTGAAGGAATAATAAATATTATTCTCTGGGAAATATCATTAATTAAAGATAGATTTTTAAGTTTTATAAATAATTTTACTATAGTTTTACCTTTTATTAAAAATATTGAATTACCTCCTATTTTACAAGGGATAAACTTTATACTTATTATTGCAGTTGTAATTTTATTTATTGTTTTATTGTTCATATTTTTGAGAAAAAGAAAAGTTGTTAAAGAGAGAGTTAAAGAGCCAGAAGAAATAGAAGTTTTAACTGAAAATTTAGAACCTGTGATGGAAAAAAAGGAAAAATTTGGTTTAGAGGAATCCCCTATAGAAAAAAAAGAAAATAATATTCCAGAAGAATTAAAAGAAAAAGAAGAAATTAAAACCCCAGAAGAAAAAGTTGAGATCCCAGAAGAAAAGATTAAGACACCAGAAGAAAGGATTGAGATTCCAGAAATAGAGAAGATCGAAACTCCAGAGATTGAGAAAGTTGAAACAAAAGAAGAAGAAATAATTGAACCTCCAAAAAAAGAGGAGTTTAAACTTCAAGAACAAGAGGAAACAATAGAAATAGAAGAACTAATGCCTAAACCAGAAACTATTAGTGAAAAGAAGATGGAAGAAATTATTCCAAGAATTGCAAAGACAGAAAAAATAGTTGATACTTCTGTATTTAAAGGTAGAATTGTTCTTGATAGAAAAGCAATGATGAAAATTCTTGAACTTGACTATTTTCCATTTCTTGAAGAGGCCTATATAACTTCTAAGGTTGCGAGTGAATTACCTATGAAATATAGAACAAGTGAAAAAATAAAATCAGTTGAACTCACAAGATTTGAAGAGAGTATGGCTGAAGATCTTGGTAAGAGAGTTGGAGGTTCAAAAGAAACAGGAGAAGCTTTGGCTTTAGCATTGAAATTAAAAATTGATAAATGTATAGTTGGTGAAAAATTTAATAAAATTTTTCAAAATATCAATATTTATTCATATGAAAATTTTGAGTGAAAACTATGACTATTTTAATTGGAGCAATTAGTCCTCACCCTCCCCTACTTATTCCAGAAATTGGAAGGGGGGAGATTAAATATGTAAAAAAAACTGATGAAAGTTTAAAAAGGGTTTCTAAAAAATTTAATGAATTAGATATTGACACTGTAATTTTTATTAGCCCTCATGCTCCATTTATTAGAAATGCCATATCCATATATTCTAATGAAGATTTGTATGGTGATTTTTCTCAATTTGGATCTCCTAAAGTTTCTTTTGAATTTGAAAATGATTTAGAAATAATGAATAGTTTAATTGATGAAGGAAAAAAATATGGTATAAATTTTGTTAAACTATCTAAGGATTATTATCTTGATCATGGAGTTCTTGTTCCTTTATATTACCTCAATCAAAATATTAAAAGAAAATTTAAAATTGTTGCAATGAGTCAACATTTTACAATAGATATTAAAGAACTTACTATTGTAGGAGAAATAATAAAAAAAGTTGGAAGTGAGACAGATAAAAAAATTGGAATAATAGCTTCTGGAGATATGTCTCATAGACTTTTAGAAACAGGACCTTATGGCTTTCATCCATCGGGACCAAAATTTGACAATTTAATAATAAACTCTATAAAAAACGAAAATTTTCAGGATTTAATCTCTATACCAGAGGATATTTTAGAAGAAGCTGGGGAGTGTGGATATAGATCAATTGTTACTATTTTTAGTGCTATGCCTTTTGAAGATTATAAAACAGAAATATTATCACATAAAGGGCCTTTTGGTGTAGGTTATCTTGTTGTTTTGATTGAAAGGAGATAAATGATGCATAAACTTGTGAAACTTGCAAAGGATACAGTTGAACTTTATATAAAAGAAAGGAAAATATTAAGACCAAATTTAGAAGAGTATAAAGAATATCTGAATATAAAAAAGGGTGTGTTTGTAACACTTCATAAAAACAGTGACTTAAGAGGTTGTATTGGTACATATTTACCAACAAGAGATAATATTATAGAAGAGATTATTATGAATGCAGTTGCTGCATCTACAGAAGATCCAAGATTTCCCCCTGTATCAATCAATGAGTTACCTTCAATCGAATATTCTGTTGATATTCTCGAAGAACCTGAAGAGGTTTCAGATATAAATGAATTAGACCCAAAAGAATATGGAGTAATTGTTGCAAAAGGATTTAGAAGAGGTTTACTTCTTCCAGATATCGAAGGAGTTGATACAGTTGAAGAACAATTAAGAATAGCAAAATTAAAAGCAGGTATAAATCCATCTGATAATAATGTAGAAATATATAGATTCAAAGTAACAAGACTTCATTAATTTAAAAAGTTAGATGCAAAAAGATATTGACAAATATTTTATGCAGATTGCTTTAAAAGAAGCATATAAAGCTTATAATAAGAATGAAATTCCTGTTGGTGCAGTAATAGTATCAAATGGAAAAATTATCTCAAAAGGACATAATAAAAAAGAGAAATATAAAAATCCAACAAATCATGCAGAAATTATTGCAATTAAAAAAGCTGTTAAAAAAATAGATGATTGGAGATTAAATAATTGTGAAATTTATATTACAAAAGAACCCTGTATAATGTGTGCAGGTGCAATCTTAGAAGCAAGATTTAAGAGAGTAATTTTTGGATTTAAAGATAATGAAAAAGGGGGGTTTGGTGGGAAAATTAATCTTTTAGATTTTTTTAATGATAAAATAATTATTGATAGTGGTATTTTTGAAAAAGAAACAAAATCTATATTTGAAAAATTTTTTAAAAAGATAAGGAGAGGTGGCTGAGCGGACGAAAGCGCCTGCCTCGAAAGTAGGTGAGCAAGTTTCTTGCTTCGTGGGTTCGAATCCCACCCTCTCCGCCATTAAGGAGGATCAAATGAATTTAGCAGTTTTTGTTATTGATATGATTAATGATTTTGTTTATGAAAAATTTAGGAATGAAAGGGCAATAAAAATTATTCCTAATATTAAAAAAATTCTTGATAAAGCAAGAGAAAAAAATGTCCCAATAATTTATTTACAAGATTGTCATTTAAAAGGGGATCCTGAAGAATCTTTATGGGGACCGCACGCTCTTTCAAAAACTAAAGGAAGCGAAATTATTACTGAATTAAAACCAGCGAAAAAGGATTATATAATTTTAAAGAGAACTTATTCTGGTTTTTATAAAACTGACCTTGATCTTCTTTTAAAAAAACTTGAGGTTAATAGTGTTATTTTGTTAGGAGTATCAACGGATATATGTGTACAAAATAATGCAAGTGATCTTTTTTATAGAGGTTTTAATATTTATGTTGTTAAGGATGGAACAGCATCTATTAATGAAGAGAATCATGAAGTTGCATTAAATTATATGAAAAATATATTTAATGTAAAAATAATAGATAGTGAAGAAGCAATTAAATTATTAGAGGAGGTTAAATGAAAATATTTAGAGTTCCAACTGAAGATGAAATAAAAAGTGGTTTATGCACTGATGCATATTTTGTTAGAACAGAAGAGGTATTAAAAGGTTTAGACGATAAGACAGAAGTTACAATGGAATTAATGACCAAAAAATTCCCAGATAAAAACTACTGTTTTGGTGTATTTGCTGGAGTTTATGAGGTTGCGAAACTTCTTGAAGGTTTACCAGTTGATGTTGATTCAATTGAAGAGGGCGATTTTTTCTATCCTGAAGAGCCAGTTTTAAATATAACAGGAAAATATACTGATTTTGTAAGATATGAAACATCAATTCTTGGATTTATATGTTCTTATTCAGGTATTGCTTCAAAATCAATAAGGGTTAGGATAGCATCAAAAAATAAAACAGTTTTATCATTTGGAACAAGAAGACAGCATCCATTTTTAGCACCAACAATAGAATATGCAACATATATAGCAGGTTTTAATGGTGTTTC
>JAKPCM010000138.1 GCA_029553255.1 Caldisericota bacterium
GCATCGAGATTTTTTTCTATAGTTTTTTCTTTTTTAAAATCCTTAACAGAAAAACTAAAGGTCCCTTCATCTATTAAAAAAATATCATAAAATGCCTCTTCACCTTTTTTTACACCAGAATTTGCATCAACTATTTTGCCATTTAAAAAATAAATTTCTCCATTTAAATCTTCTCTATTTTTTTTACCATTAATTTTTAAAATTCCAGTTTTCGCTCCAAATGATAGAAGATTCAAAACATCTACTAAAGGAAAGTCTTTAATGTTACCTTCAACACCCATTTTTTCTCCTTTAATTTATAATAACAATTTTTATTATATTTTCAATAACTTTTATTTTTTAATTATCTCTTCAACTTTTGGTCTAAAAAAAATAAATTTTTGTAAAATTTTTGTAATAAATAGTGCAACTATTAGGAAAATGAAACTAAAAATTATTGAACTAACATTAACCCCTTTATATACAATTTTTTTGAAATAAAATTCTCCTAAAATAGCCCCAATAAACATAAAAATTATAGGAACAATATATATAATAAATGTCGATAATATATAATTTTTAGCAGGAATTTCAACAAGAACAAGATCACCTGGTTTTGCATCAATTATATTTTCTGCTTCAATTATCTTATCTCTCTCTTTATGAAAAAGGCATTTCTCTTTGCTTATACAACTATCACAATACTCTCCACCAACTTCAACAACTGATAATGAATTTTTATTTTCTAATATCTTACCAATCTCTTTCATAATAAATTAACCCCCGAAGCCACGTGAGTTAGGATAGGTTTGAACCTGCAGCCAAGCAGGTGGGGTTCTCATCTATAACTCTCCATCCCGGAGTAAATCATAGATTTTATTGAGCCCCAATTTTTTAGGTGTTGGCCCAACCCATCCATTACCCCACGTATGCTCCAGGGTTAATTTAATAATACCATAAATTTCAAAAATATGTTATCTATTTTTAATTACAGATTATTCATATCTAAAAAGTAAAGATGCTGTTATAAGAGAGACAATTGCATAGATTATCAATATTGAAAAATTTGGCATAATCTCCTTTAGACCAAAACCCCTTAAAATTATTTTGTTAAAACCATTGATTGCCCAATATTGAGGAGTGAATTTACCAATAGTTTGAAGATATTTTGGCATAATTTCAATTGGCCACCATGCACCACCAATCATACTTGTCACAATGGATATTAATATAGTTAGTGCACTCGCTTGAGCAGAAGTTTTTATAACTGATGATAGAATTGTTCCAAGACCAACCGCAGATAGTGTAAAAGATATAGCAATCAATAAAACTGATAAAGGGGAGTTTCCCCAGTTAACGCCCAAAATGAATTGGCCAAAAAATATTATAAATAAAAATTGAATTATAGTTACACAAAAAACTCCCAATAATTTTCCAGATAATACTACTATCTTAGTTATAGGTGTTGTTAACAATCTTGATAAAATATTCATTTCTCTCTCTTCAGCAAGAACAACAGCAGTAAAAAAGGCACCCATCATAACAAACATAACTCCAAAGCCTGGAGATGTTGCATTAAAACCAGTTGGTAAAATTAAATTTTCTTTTTGCACTGAAAGAATTTCATATTCAACAGAAACTTTATTATTTGATGTTAACTCTTTTAATGCCTCATTGAAACTATTTTCAAAATATTTTTTCTTATTTAAATCATTTAAAATTACACTTTTTTCAATATTTTTTAGAACAAAATTTCCTGTTATAGAAGAGATATCAATTTGATTAGTAATTTTTTTTACAACTTCTTCAATATAAAAACTGCTATTACTTGATGATTTATAAACAGTTATAAATACATCATTATTATTGAGTATTAAATCAGAAAAATTTTCAGGAATATATATCATAGATGCAATCTCTGTCTCTTTTACCATATTAACCACATCTTCAATTTCTTCTTCAGAATATAAGACAATATCTAAATTTTTATCATTTTTCATTATACCCTCGTATATATTTCCATAGATACCTTTATCAGAATTAATAATAGCAATAGGTATTTTACTTGAACCACTGCTTCCAAAACTTGAAACAGCACCAATAAGTGTTGTCCATAAAATTGGCATAGCAAAAAGCCAAATTATTGATAATTTATCTTTAAAAGTAACTCTAATTAAATTCGTTGCAATTGAAATTATTTTTTTAAACACTTCTCTTCTCCTTTAATCTGAAAATGGTTAATCCAATTGAATAAAAAATAATTGTCATTAAAATTAAGATAGATGAATGTGGAATTATATCTTTTGCATTTCCACTTTCAAAAATCAGTTTAAAAAATCCATCAATTGCCCACCTATTTGGAGTAAACTTACTTATAGTATTTAACCATTTTGGGAAAGTAAATATGGGCCACATTGATCCTCCAACAAATCCAAGAATCATTGAAATTGTTGAACCTATTGAACCAACTTGACTTTCAGATTTCATAAGAGAAGCAAAAAGTATAGATAAACCAGAAAAACATAAAACTGAAGAAATTACCATAATGATAAGACCAAAAAAAGAGTTACCCCAACTAACTCCATAGAAAAATTTTGTTATTAAAATTATTAATATAAATTGAGTTAAGGTTAAAAGAAAAATTCCAAATACCTTTCCTGAAAATATAGAACTCTCTTTTATTGGCATTATAGATAATCTTTGATAAGTTCCTTTTCTTTTTTCTTCAAAAATTGATTCTGTTCCTGCATTTGCTGCAAAAAGAAGATACATAACTCCCATACCGACTGCATAATAATCCATTGCGACTATTCCTCTTGTTTCTTCGCCCTTCTCATTGACTAACTTTACCCCGATTTTTGATTTGATATTTTCTATATCATTCGACCACTGATAAATAAGTGTATTTAAATCCTCTTGTTTAATCAAATTTTCCTTTATTAAAGTCTTTGATGTTATATCTAAAGCTACACTTCTTTTCAAAACTTCGAGAACGAAAGTATCTAAAATATTTTTTATAACACCTGATTTAGTTGTCTGTTCAGGATCAGCTAAAATTAAAATTTTATCCTCTTTTCCACTAACAATATTTTTTGTAAAATTCTCATTAATTATTATACCTACAGCATATTTACCTTTTGAAATACTATCCTTTAACTCATTCTCATCATTAAGAAAAAATAGGTTTATGAATTTTGATAACTCTTCTGATTTTAATACATCGTTTATGAGAATATCTGAAATATAATAATTATCTAAATTAACAACCGCAGTATCAATAATAAATGGTTTTGATGAATAGAGTGGTTGAAAAACTAAACCAAGTACAAAGATTAAAATAAGAGGCATCAACAAAATCATAATAAAAGCATTAAAATCTCTACTTCTTATCTTAAGGTCTTTTAAACCAATAAGAAATAGTTTTTTCAAATTTATTCCCTCAAAGTTTTACCAGTTAAACTCAAAAATAGTGTTTCAAGATCTGGCTCTTTTATCTCAACTGATTTAACTCTTATACCCTCATCCCACAATATTTTTGTAACTTCAGGAAGAATTTTTCTTCCTTGTAAAGTTAGAACTTCTAAACTTTTTTCAAATATATTTATTTTATCAACTTCTTGAATCTTAGAAATTTTAATTTTTATATCCTCTTTTATGTCGTTTATAGTTGAAAAAATTATTTTATCTTTTTCTCCAACAAGAATTCTCAGTTCATTTAAATTTCCAAAGGCAATTATTTTACCCAGATCCATTATTGCGATAGTGTTACACAAAAATTCAACCTCTTCCATATAGTGACTTGTATATAATATTGTTAAACCACTACTATTTAAGTTTTTTAATGTCTCAAGAATATTGATTCTACTTTGTGGATCAACACCAACGGTTGGTTCATCGAGAATAAGTAACTCTGGTGACGCAAGTAATCCAACTGCTATATTGATTCTTCTTTTCATTCCACCAGAATATTTTTTTATTAAATCATTCTGTCTATCTTTTAAACTAACAATTTCTAAAACCTCATCAACTCTATTTTTTAAATTTTTTCCATAAAATCCATACATTTGACCCCAGAAAATCAAATTTTCTTTTGCAGTAAGAGTTGGATATAAAGCAACATCCTGAGGAACAACACCAATTCTTTTCTTAACATCTAAACTTTTAGATAAGATAGAATAACCACATATAATTGCATCGCCATCTGTTGGTTTTATTAAGCAGGAAAACATTGATACAGTTGTTGTTTTTCCTGCACCATTTGGACCTAAAAGACCGAATATTTCACCTTTATTTATAGAAAAATTTATTTTATCAACTGCACACTCTTTTCCATAAAATTTAGTTAAATTTTTTGTTTCAACAACATTCATAAATCCTCCAGTTTTTTAAATAAGGAATTTTATATTATTGATTATTTTCAAAATTTTCTAATAGATCTTTTGCAAGTTCAAATTTTTCTTCTTCAACAAAAAGATCTCTTGGTCCTGTACTTCCAAAATATGGATTATCAAACCATTTTGTTCTTTTAATAACAACTGGAATTCCTTCTTTTTCAAGAAAATCTTTGATGACTTCTGCAAGAAAAAGATTTTCAACAGTTATTAATTTTTTTAGATTCATATATAATCTAACCCCATTAATTTTTTAACTCCATCTATCGTCTCTTTTGTAAATTTTTCTGCCTTTTTATTCCCCTCTTTCAATATATCCCAAATAGTATCTTTATCTTTTTCAAGTTCAATCTTCTTCTCTCTATAATCCTCAAACATATTATATATTTTCAAAGCAATCTCCTTTTTACATTGAACACAACCTCTCTCTCCATTCTCACACTCTTTTTTTACATTTTCCTCATTCTCTTTATCAAAATATCCATAATAGGTAAAAACCGAACAAATATCGGGATGACCTGGATCATTTTTCCTTATTTTTGAAGGATCTGTGATCATCTGTGAAATTTTTTCAATCATAATCTCTTTACTATCTGATAAATTTATTTGATTGTTTAATGATTTACTCATTTTTTTTCCATCTGTTCCATAAACCATTGGAGTTTCAGTAAAAATTGGCTCTGGTTCAGGAAAATATTCTCCATAAATATAGTTAAATCTCCTTGCTAACTCTCTTGCAAACTCAAGGTGGGGTAATTGATCTTTTCCAACTGGAACATATTCACCCTTAATTATTAAAATATCAGCACTTTGAAGAACAGGATATCCAAGAAGACCATAACCAACATTCTCTTTCAAATCTAAATCCCTTATCATCTCTTTTACAGTTGGGTTTCTCTCAAGCCATGGCATTGGGACGATCATTGAAAAAATAAGGTGAAGAATAGGTATCTCTATAATACTTGATTGCAAATATATCGGTGATTTATTATAATCAAGACCCATAGAAAACCAATCAAGAGCCATTTCATAAATATTATTTCTTATCTCTTTTGATGCTTCAAATTTTGTAGTTAAAGCATGATAATCAGCTATAAAATAGAAACATTCATATTTATCCTGGAGATCAATCCAATTTTTCAAAGCTCCAAAATAGTTTCCTAAATGAAGTTTCCCCGTTGGCCTCATTCCAGATGCAATTCTTTTCATTAATCCTCCTCTTTGCTTCTCAATTGAGGGAATAAAATCACTTCTCTAATTGAATCTTTATCTGTTAATATCATTGTAAATCTATCAATTCCTATTCCAAGCCCACCAGTAGGAGGCATACCATATTCAAGTGCCTCAATATAATCAGAATCAAAATAGTGTGACTCTTCATCGCCTTTTTCTTTTTCTTTAACTTCACTTAAGAATCTTTCTTTCTGATCTAATGGATCATTCAACTCTGAAAAAGCATTTGCAATTTCAATTCCTTTAATAAATATTTCAAATCTTTCAACCCATTTTTCATCATCTCTTTTCTTTTTTGCAAGAGGTGACATCTCAATTGGAAAATCATAAACAATAGTAGGATTTAAAAAATCTTTTTCAACTTTTTCTTTGAATATCTCATCTATTACATTTTTAAAAGTAGGTTTTCTCGTTAATTCTATATTTTCTTTTTTTAAAAAATCGAGAGCAAAACCTATATCTCTGAATCTATCAAAATTTTCTTTTGTTTTTTCTTCAAAAATTTCTCTAAAAGAGACCCTTTTGAATGGAGGTTCAAAATTTATTTCATCTTCACCATTTTTTATAACATAAGAGTTATTTATAGAAAATACAACAGATGATAAAAGATTTTCAGTTAAAACCATAATCTCTTTATAATCTGCATAAGCAAGATAAAGTTCAAGCATTGTAAATTCTGGATTATGTATTGTTGAAATTCCTTCATTTCTAAAATTCCTATTAATTTCATAAACTTTTTCAAAGCCACCAACTATCAATCTTTTAAGATAAAGTTCTGGGGCAATCCTTAAATATAAATTCTGATTTAAAGCATTATGAAAAGTTATAAAAGGTTTTGCAGTTGCACCACCTGGAATTGACTGAAGCATGGGAGTTTCAACTTCAATAAAGCCCAGACTGTTTAAATAATCTCTAATAGTTTTTATTATTAAACTTCTTTTAACAAAAATATTAATAACATCTGGATTTGCAATTAAATCAAGATATCTTTTTCTGTATCTAACTTCAACATCTTTAATTCCATGATATTTTTCAGGGAGTGGAGAGAGTGACTTTGTTAATAAAGATAATTTTTTAGCATCGACAGTTATCTCTCCTGTATGAGTTTTAAAAACTGTTCCTGTAACTCCAACGAAATCGCCAGTATCAATAAATTTTTTAAAAAATTCATAATTTTCTTCACCAAGATTATTTATACTCAAATAAATTTGAAGATTACCAGTAAAATCTCTAATAGTTATAAAACTTGCTTTTCCATGAAATCTTTCTGAGATAACTCTTCCAGAAACTTTAACCTCTTTACCTTCAAGTTCATTAAAACTTTTTTTTATTTCGATTGATGTATGCGTTCTATCAAATCTATATTCAAACGGATTATAGCCTTTTTCTTTTAGTTCTTTCAGCTTCTGTAATCTGATTTCTCTTTCTTCCATTTTTATTTCTCTTCTCTTGAGATATTCAATATTTTTATTAGAATTTCTCCTTTAGGTGTCTTAACTTTAACAACATCGCCCTTTCTTTTCCCAAGAATAGCTTCGCCTATTGGAGATTCATTTGATATTTTGTTTTGTTCAGGATCACCTTCAACAGAGCTAACAATCATAAATTCACTTACCTCTTCACTTTTATCACTTAAATTTTTTATTAAGATTTTAACCTTACTTCCGATGCCAACAGCAACCTTTGAAATTTTTTCGGTATCGATAACAATTGCTTTTGATAAAAGATCCTCTAACTCCATTATTTTACTTTCAATTAAAGCCTGCTCTTTCTTTGTCTCTTCATATTCAGCATTTTCAGTTAATTCACCAAAAGATTGAACTGCATTTTCAAGTTTTTCAGCAATTTCAGGTCTTTTAACATTTTTGTAATATTCAAGATCATCTTCAAGTTTTTTTAAACCATCTTTTGTTAAATATACCTTATCACCTTTTGGTTTTATAACCTTTTCATCTTTATCGCTTTTACTAACCATCTTTTCCTCCTTATAATTCAATAATATTTGGTTTAATGTTCAATTCATCGATCAATCTATAATAATCTTCTTCTTTTAACTCATCTGGCCTTTTTTCTGTATAAGCACAAATTAGAGCTTCCATAACATTTGTACCAAAAGTTCTTCCATCAAATTCTGGTGTAGTTGTGACAACTAACTTAACACCTCTTTTTTTCAAAAATTCTCTGTCTTCTAATGTTGTTGTATTGGTAAAAATTATTTTACCAGATAAATCTTCAGGCATATGTCTTTTCATATACAAAAAATCTCCAGCTATTGCATCTGCCCATTTATAATATTTTTCATATTTTGGAACGACCTCATCTTGAGATTTTCCAGTTGGATATAGCCACTCATAAGGTAAATTTCTTGCTATTGGTACAACTATTGAAGCAATAAAAAGAAATGATTTATGACTGTAAATTGGTATTGGAATTCCTAATGAAAACATCAAATCTCCAAACAAAGTTTTACAACCAACTTCGACAAATCCTTCAGCAGAACCATATCTACTGACTCCTGAAATTATAAGAACTTTTGTATTTTTATCTATTAAACCTTTATCTCTCATAAAAAAAACTGTCTTTTTTTCAAGTGTATCTTTAAGATATTGACCATCACAAACAGGAGTTATTTTTGCATATTTAATAAGCTTCTCTATAGATTTCAGTGTTGTTCTTTTTTTTCCTACGCTTATATATAAATCTGCACCCCCGAGACCAAAAGCATCAACCTTTCCATCAAGTTCTTTAAAAAGTTCTATCATCTTTTCTTGACTTCCATCTGTTCCTATTCTCTCCAAAATAAATTTTTCACCGAGTATTTCAACTTCAACCTTTTTATCTCTTTTAGATGAGCCAAGACTTATACTAACAACACTTTTCATATACCACCTCTTTGATTATAAAAATCTAAAATTAGTCAACAAATTTAATAATTCTTTTATTGATTTTACTCCATTTAATAATTTATTCAACTTATTAATACCTGGATAACCTTTAAGATAATGTGGAATATGTATTTTCATCTGTTTTATTACATATTGTTCATTGTATAGATTAATTAATATGTTAAGATGCTCTTTGATAGTTTCAATTTTTTTATCCAATGGTACTTTTAATGGTAATTTTCCATTAATTAGGTAATTTTTAATCTCTGAAAAAATCCAGGGGTTTCCTATTGCTTCTCTACCAATCATAATTCCATCACAATTGGTTTCTTGAAAAATCTTTTTTGCATCTAAATAACTTTTTACTTCTCCACTATGCACTACCGGAATTTTTACTCTATTTTTTAAATTTTTTGTTACATTGATATCAACATCTCCATAAAATTTGTCAGTAACACTTCTTGGATGAATAGTTAAATATGAAACATCCAACTCTTCGCATATTTCACCAATTTTTTCATAACTTTTATCTCCCTTTTTAAAGCCACTCCTAATTTTAACACTCACTGGAACTTTACTAACTTTAATAACTCTATATATAATTTTCTTTATTTTTTCAAAATCTTTTAATAAAAATCCACCTGATTCACTATTCAAAATTTTTTTAGAGGGACAAGAAAAATTTATATCAATGATATCCGCAAAATTGTTTAAAATTAAAGTAGCTTTTTCAAACAACTCTTCGTCTTTTCCAAAAATTTGTATCGCTATAGGTCTTTCTTCAGGTAATATTTTAAAATCAATTCCATCATTTTTTATAATATTGTAGATTGAAATCATACCTGTATAAGTTATATCTGCACCATATTTTTTTGATAGAACTCTCATACCATTATCAGAAAAATTAGAAAGAGGAGCGAGAATCAAAAGTGGGTATGATATATCTATATTTTTTGACTTCATCTACCTATTTTTTATTTAAATCATAAATGAGCTTTAAACCCTTTAAAATTAAATCTCTCTCATATATATAATTGAATTTGATAAGTGGCAATACAAAATGTGATGCTCCACCAGTTATGATGACGCTAACATTATCATTTAGATATTTTTTAATCTCTTCAACCACTTTCTCAACTATTCCACTCCATCCATACAAAAATCCAGATTGAATCGCGTTAACTGTATTCTTACCAATTGGAGATTCTGGAAGTGTAAGTTCAACTTTTGGAAGTTTAGCTGTTCTTGATATTAAAGATTCAAGAGACAATAAAATGCCCGGGGCTATTGCTCCACCGATAAAAACACCTAATTTATTTATAACATCAAAGGTTGTTGCAGTTCCAAAATCAACAACAACTGTTGATCCTTTAGTTATTTCATAAGCCATTGAGCCACCAACGATTCTATCAATTCCAAGTTCGCTTATATTATCAATTTCAATTTTTATTGGAAATTTCATAGTAAAATTAATAAATATTGGCTCTTTATTGAATATTTTTTCAATAGATCTTTCTATAATTGGATCAAGAGGGGGAACAACAGAAGAAATTACAACATCATCAATATCCTCTTTTTTAATTCTATCAAAATTTAGAAGTGAGATAATATCAAGAGTATATTCATCGGATGTTTTTAAAACTCTTGAAGATAACCTATATGTTTTAATAATTTCATCCTCTTTTAAAACTCCTAAAACAACATTTGTGTTTCCAATGTCAATTGTTAGTAGCATCTTCTTTACTCCTTAAATATTTTTCTATTAATAAAAAGGCATCACCTCTTGATAATTTATCACCAAATTTAATTTTATTAGGAAAATATTTATGTGAAACTGCTGATACAATAATTATTGATTTTGCTTTATTATCGAGCGGAAGAGATATATTTTCAATTTCACCTTTAAATGGTGATGCAAGTATAATAAAATAAAGTGCCTCATAAATATCTAAAAAGAGATATGGCTCAATTTCATCTTCTTTTATTTTGGTTAGATTTGAATATTCAATCAAATATGGATGAAACCACTTTTCTTGATAATCTATAAATTTTGTTGTGTTTTGACCTTGAAAGCTTTTGAATAAATTATTGAAAAAATTTTTAATTTTCTCAAAAAATGTTAAATCTTTTTCTTCTTTTTCAAACTTTAAGTTGCATCTTACTATTAATGTTAAAAATTCTGCTTCAGATATAGCCCAATCTAATTTAAAAGTTCCACCTGGGAAACCTTTAACAATATTTTTATCAATAAGGTAATTAAGAGATGAAACATATTCATCAGGTATCTTTTCTTGAAATTTTAATCCTAAAGGAATTATAAGTAGAATTAGTAAAATCATTAGTAACTTCTTCATCTTTTAAATTTTAACATATTTATAAAATTCAAATTCTTATAATAAAAATTATTATAAATAAGAAAAGAAAAAATTTTACAATTTTTAGTTTTAAAATTATCATCAATAGAAGTGCATATTTAATAAAAATGAATATGGAAAATTTAGTAAAGGTGTGAAACAAATTTAGTGTCTGGATTCTCATATTGAAAATGAAACTAAATTTTCAAAAATATTAAACATGTTCCAAGAATCATTATTAAAACACCGATGAGTCTGTATTTTATATCTTCTTTAAATATATATTTTGATAAGATAAGGGTTATGATAGTTCCTAACATAGTTGATGGTTCTGCTAAGCTCACATCAATATTTTTGAAAGCAATAAGTAAAAAGAGATATGAGTAAGCATTAACCATTCCAGCTAAAATACTTAAAAGTGGTTTTTTTCTTAATAAAAGGTTAACCCCTTTTGATTTTTTTGTTAATAAAATTATAAAAAACAAAATAATAGTTATGAAAAGATACAGAAAAAATGAATAAAATAATGGAGATACACCTGTCTTTGTAACCTGTCCGTCAATTGTTCTTCCAATAGCAATTAAAAGTGAAGATAATATCATAATTTTTGAACCTTTATCTTTAAATAACGCTTTGATAGATAGAAATAAGTTTTCCTGTCTATTAAGAAAAGATGAACCATAAATTAGAAGTATTAGTCCTATAATTTTTAAAATTGTAATTTTTTCATCAAGAAATATTGATGTTAAAATAATTAAAAAGAAAACATTTATATTGTATAGAGGAGCCACTAAAGATACTTCACTAATTGATATTGATTTTACATAAAGGATAAAAGAGTTTGTATAAATTAAACTCGTGATGATTGTTGTTTTCAAAAAAGAAAAATCATTGGGTTTTTTAGAAAAAATAACAAACGGTAAAAAGAAAAATAGAGCAAGGAAAAAGAATAGAAAAGTTACAATAAGATTATTGTCTTCTTCGGCTAATTCTTTTATTGCTATTTTTTCAATTCCAATTAATAAAATTCTACCCAAAAGAGCAAAATAGGAAAACATAATATTATATTACAATAATTGATATAATAAATTTAATAAAAAATGAATTTAAATGAATTAAGGAAAAAACTTCAAGAAATTAAAAAAAGAGGTTATATTGAATCATTAAGAAGTGGTTCTACTGGCATAGGATATACATTGGAAAAATTATTAGATTTAAATGAAAATAATTTACCAATTCCAGATTTAGGTGGAAGGGTTGAGATAAAAACGATTAGAAAAGATTCACAATCATTAATTACATTATTCACATTTAATAGAGGTGTTTGGCAAATAAGTCAAAGCGAAATAATAAAAACATATGGATATAAAGACGAAAAAGAAAGGTTGGCATTAAAAAATACTTTATTTTATAAAAAAGAAATTCCTCAAAATATAATGATAGAATTAGATGAAGTAAACAATTTGATTCAACTTGTTGATAAACAGACAAAAAAGGTTTTAGCTATATGGGATATTTATAATATTGTTGGAAAATTTATGAGTAAACTCGGTAGATTATTAGTGATTTTTGCTGATAGAAAATATCAAAATGACAAAGAATTTTTTTATTATAATGAAGGTTATATTCTTTCGAATCCAAGTTCAAGAAAATTCATAAAAGCTTTTAAGGATTCATTAATTGGAATTGATTTAAGAATGCATTTAAAAGAAAATGGCTCGGTAAGAAATAGAGGAACTGGTTTTAGAATAAAGGAAAAAGATTTAATTGAATTATATGAAAATATTGTAGCTATTTTATAGGAGATTTTAGATGGAAATTATCGCAGAGAAGATAAGAGATGAAAGTTGGGATTTTAAAAAAGATAATACAAAAAAATATACACAATGTTTTCATATCTACCCCGCCATGATGATTCCTCAAGTAGCAGGAAGAATATTGGATGAATTTGGAAAAGAGGCAAAATTATTATTTGATCCTTTTTGTGGTACAGGAACAACATTAGTTGAAGCAAATTTAAGAGGAATAGATGCAATTGGGACAGATATAAATCCTTTAGCAAGATTAATTGCAAAAGTTAAAACAAAACTCATTCCAATAGAAAGAATTGATAATTACTTAAATGAATTTAAAAATTTTGTCTTTTTAATAAAATTTAGAAATCTAAAAATAGATCCTAAAATACCAAACTTCAAAAATATGGATTATTGGTTTAAAAAAGAAACAATATATTTTTTAGTAATTATTAAAGAATTTATTGAAAATATTGATAATATAGATGTCAAAGATTTTTTTAAAATAGCTTTTAGTGAGACAATTAGGGAGGTATCGTTAACAAAAAATGGTGAGTTTAAATTATGTAGAATATCGAAGGAAAAAATTGATAAATTTAATCCAGATGTTTTAGAAGTAATGATTGAAAAGTTAGAAAGAAATAGAAAAGGGATGTTGGAGTATCTACAGATTAAAAAAAATAATTCTAAATCATCGATATACGATTTTAATTCAGTTTATCTGATACCAAAAGAGATTGTTCCAGAAAATAGTGTCGATATAGTAGTAACATCACCACCATATGGTGACTCAAGAACAACTGTTGCATATGGTCAGTTTTCAAAATTTTCAAATCAATGGTTGGGGTTTGATGAAAATAATGAAGTTGATAAAAGTTCAATGGGTGGAGTTCGAATAAAAGATTTTATAAAATTCGATTCTAAGATAATTAATGAAGTTGTAGAAAAAATTAGAAATTTAGATAATGAAAGAGTTTATGATGTAATATCTTTTTATTCTGATTATGAAAAATCTATAAAGAATATATCCAAGGTTGTTAAAAAAGGTGGTATTGTTGCATTTGT
>JAKPCM010000131.1 GCA_029553255.1 Caldisericota bacterium
CCTTTCTCTCACTAATTGTATCAATTCTTTATTAATATTTTTAGTTTTAGGTCTCACCTCATAATACAGATTTGGTCTATTAAAACTAGAAATATAAATATTTGGATTTTTTAATTTTAAATTTTTGATAATATCTTCTTGCACTTTAGGAGTAGCGGTAGCAGTAAGAGAAATTACAGGCACATCTTGCCCTATGGTATCTATCATTGGTCTGATCATTCGATATTCTGGTCTAAAATCATGCCCCCATTCAGATATACAATGTGCTTCATCAATAGCAAAAAAAGATATTTGCAAATTTTTGAAAAATTCTGTATAAGATTCTTTTTTTAATGATTCTGGAGCTATAAAAAGCATTTTAGTTTTACCACTTGATAGATCTTCGAATATTTGTTTTAGTTCTCTACGTGGCAAAGTACTATTTAGCATATGTGCTATTTTGTCATCAGCATAAATATTTCTGATAATATCTACTTGATTTTTCATTAATGCTAATAAAGGAGAAATGATTATTGCTGTTCCTTTACATAATAATGCTGGCAATTGATAAGTAAGAGATTTACCTCCACCAGTAGGCATCACTACAAAAGTATCTTTACCATTTAGCAAACTATTAATGATCTCTTCCTGATATAGTTTGAAATTATCATAACCAAATACAGTCTTTAGCACATGATAGATGTCTTCTCTTGTTATATTCTTTGTTCCGATAGTTTCACTTTCCATTACAAATACGTTTTTTTTTTGGTTTTTTGTAAAGTTATTAATTTTTTTACAAATAAAAAATTTTTATATTATTTTAGACTATTATAAAAGTTTTTTTGTTAAGCTTCTATATATCATTGATAATAATATTTTTTATTTATACAAATTTATGAAAAATTTTTATATAACATTTTTTCTTTTTTATAAATATTTTGAAATGTTTTATAAGGGAAATTTTATTTTTAGGTAAATAAGTTTATAAATATAATTACTTACTAAATTTTAACTTATATTTGTAAAAAAACTATGAAAAAAATTATTTTCCTTTTTTTAATCTTAACAACTATGAATATAATTAATGCACAACAGTTGCAATATCCTAAAACTAAAAAAGTAGATATTGTAGAAAATTACCACGGTACGATGGTGGCTGATCCATATCGATGGTTAGAAGACGAAAACAGTCCAGAAACAAAACAGTGGATACAAGAGCAAAACAAACTCACATTCTCATATTTGGAAAAAATTCCTTTTAGAGAAAAACTAAGGAAATATTATGAAGAAATATGGAATTTCGAACGTATGGGTACGCCATCCGAGAAACAAGATAAAATATATTATTTCAAAAATACAGGTTTGCAAAATCAAAGTGTGTTCTACCAAAAAGATATTAAATCTGGAGTAGAACGCGTAATTTTAGATCCTAATCAATGGGATACCAAGGGTACAACTGCATTAAGTGC
>JAKPCM010000136.1 GCA_029553255.1 Caldisericota bacterium
TTTTATTTTAGCTATTTTTCTTTCTGTTTTTACTCCTTCTTTATTTAATTTTATAATTTTAGGTTTATATATTTTTGTTTTGCTTTTAAGAGTGTTTAATATTAAACCAGCAGTGTTTGGATTTGTTATGGAGAAACTAAGCAATTTCCCTTTATCTTTTGCTATTATTAGAGTTTTTCTTCCGAACATTGATAAAGAGGTTATTGTAAGACCAGTAGATCAATATGGGAGATATTATATTTTAGTACCGAAAGGAAAATATTATATAAAAGTTGAAAAAAGAAAAGATGATGGAACTTATGAGCCAGCATATTATTCAAATATTATTGATGCTAGAGATGGAGTAATAAACAAAAAAATAAAAGTTTAAACGATTATCAAATTTGCCCTTATAAATCAGATTTAATTTTATTGACACAATGCTTTAATAAAAGGTATTATTAAGATAAAGAAATATAATCTTTAAACAAATAAAAACAATAAAGTATATATAAATGAAAAAAAACAAAGATAATAAAAAACTAAATTATTTTAGGTTTGCCTTTTTAGGTTTCTTTCTTCCTTTTTTATTTCTATCTTTGTTTTATGTTTTTGCTGAAAATCGTGCCTTTCCATATAACCCAGGAGAAACATTAGATCCAGAGTGCAAGCCAGGAGAGGCAAACTGCACAGTTGTTCCTATGGTTCCATCAACAAGAAAAGTAAATGTATCATTTCCTTTAACCGGAGGAGGAGAGTTGTCAAATGACATTTCAATATCTTTGAAGGGATTATCAGAGATAACTACTGAAAAAGCAAATTATATAATTGGAATAAACTCCTCAGCTGAGGCATTAGAATACAAGAAATTAGAAGCAGGAGAAAATGTCTCAATTTCTCATGAATCTGATGGAACAATTAAAATATCTTCAACAGGAGGAGTATCCCAACATAAACTTTTATCAATAACACATAGCGATACAGATCCAGGAGACGTATCGCAAGGCGCTTTAATTGTTGGCCAATTAACCGGTGGTTTAATAAAATGGAAAATACTTACAATAGGGGATTCAGGATCTTTTCTAAAATCTAATGGAACAGATGTATTATGGGAAAAACCATTATTAACCGATCTGTCAGATACAAACATTGCAACACCTTTAAATAATCAACTTTTAAAATACGATACATCCACATCTAAATGGATAAACTTCTCTCCATCATATCTAACTTCAGAAACAGATCCTTTATGGACATCTGATAAATCAAATTATTACACAAAAACAAATCTTCAAACATCAGGACAATCTCAAGTTCACTGGTCAAACCTTACAAATCTGCCATCAAATCTTGATACAGACAGCACAGATGATTTAACTTCATCAACTAATTTCTCAG
>JAKPCM010000166.1 GCA_029553255.1 Caldisericota bacterium
AATTGGGATATAAAGAAGATGAAGTAAAAGATGCTATTTATAGATTATGGTTAGAAGGTGAGATTCATTTTGAAATGGGAGATAAAAAAGAAAATTATTTTGAAGTTCCATCGGGAACAAAATATTATTATATGAAATTTAATAAGGAGGTGTAAGATGAAAGAATTGAGAGAAAAAATTGATGAATTAACAAAAAAAAGGTTAAATTTAAAAGAGCAGTTTGACATTTTATTTGATACGATGGGTGAATTAGAAATTAATGAACCTTCTTTTGCTCTTTCTCATTTTGGAACAAAATTTTTAAGATTATTGAAGGATTATACTACTTTAAAATCAGAGGTTGCAATATGGTATTTTGAAACCAAAAATAGATTAAAAAGTCAGGAAGCAATTTTCAAATTGAAAAAAAGAGAAGAGTTAGAAATGAATGGTAAAAAAACAACTGAAGGTTTGTTAGAAGATTTAGTAAAAGCTGATAATGATTTAAATACTTTTAGAAGTTTAAAAAATACATTTGAAGTTTTACTTGCAGTTGTAGAGGATGAAATAAATCTTTTAATAGAAATTATACAAATGATAAAAAAGGTTGCTGATGTGAAGTCAATTGTTAATGTTAAACTTGCAACTGATTTTGAAACTGGAGATTAAAAATGAATGAAGATTTTCTTGAAAAAGAATATTATAAAATACTTTCTGATTATGTTAAAATTAAATTAGAAAATGATAGTTTGAAAAAAGATATTAAAAATAAAAATAAGTTATTAGAGGCAATGTTTAATGATTTAAAAAGAAAATATATATTATTAAGAAAGGAGGTGTAAGATGGAAGTAAAAAAATTTATAATGAAAGATAGAATTGTAAAGTATTATTCTATCTATGAATTGAGAGGCGAATTTCAAAAATATATTAAAGAAAACAATCTCCAATATCATCTTGATTTTCATATTATTGAAAATACTGGTGAGAATATTTTTTTGAAAGGAACACTTCAAACTGCTTATTCAGAGTTAAAGATAAAAGACATTGTATCTGCTATACTTCCAGTTAATGAAATTTTTAAGGAATTGTCAGAAAAAACAAAACCTTCTAATGAATTTGGGAAAATACAAACCAGAATAGAAAAGAAATTATATATGATTCTATTAGGCGTTTCTGACCCTGAAGAGGTAGAAGGTGAAGAAGAGGATATAAAAGACAATCTAAAAATTGAAACTGAACCTGCAACTGAAAAACAAATGAAAGTTATTATTTGGGAATTAGGAAATCTTAATTTGAAACAATCTATATTGGATTATATGAAAAAAGAATTTCAAAAAGAAAGGGTTGAAACTTTAACAAAATCAGAAGCTTCTCAAGTTATAACTTATATAAACAATTTGAAGAAAAATGAATAGAAAAGATTATTTAATATTTATCGCGATTAATAGTTTACTTTATGAACTTTCAGAAGAGGAAATTGAAGAGATATTACCAGAACAATATGAAATTTATAAAAAAATAAAAAAAGAAATTATTGATGAAAAAAGGGATAAGTAAGGAGGCTATAATAAGCCTCCTTAATCAAAACAAAAAAGTGTCTGAAATAGCAAAAAAATTGAATTGTTCCAGAGCCAATATCTATAAAAGAATAAAAAGTGTCAACCAAGTTGTCAACCAAAAAGAATTATGTTCTGAAAAGGAAAATGTTAAATGTGTCAACCAAAAGTGTCAACTTGTCAACCAAATTGTCAACCAAAATTGTCAACCTGCCAACCAAGATGTCAACCAAATTGTCAACCAAGTTAAAATTGTTTTGGAACCTATAATTTTTGAAATTGTCAACCAAGTTGTCAACCAAATTGTCAACCAAAATAAAGAAAGTGTCAACCAATCTGTCAACCAAGAAAAAACAACATTAGAAAAGGAAAATATACAAAGTGTCAACAAACCTGTAAACCAAAAAAAGGATGACGCGTATATATATAATATATATAATAATATAAATACTCCTAATAATAAAGAAGATAAAGAAAAATATAAAAATAAAGAAAATAATAAAAAAGAAGAGAAAAAAGAAACTATAATAACTGATAATAATAAAATAGAAGTTACAATTCCAAAAAAGATTAAAGAACCTCAACCTGCTATACAATTCATTTTTGATTTTGCGTGTCTTATTGATGTTACACCTGATAGAGGATTTATAGAGAGAAATGTTAGGGATGCTTATTTAATTTTAAAACAATATAATCCTAATGATATTTTAGGACTTATTAATTGGCGAATGTCAACTTCTGAATATTGGAAATCAAAAATTACAAATTTAAGCGTTGTCTATAAAAACATTTCAATTTGGATAAAAGAGTTTAAAGAATTCAAAGAAAATAAAAAAATTATAACAATTCAGCAATGGTTAAATAAGCATCCTGAATATAGACCAACTCAACCAAATGGTTCAGTCGAACGATATAGGGAATTATTGAGAATTTTTAATTTGGCGTTTAAGGACCCTTTAGTGGTTCCAACACCTGAAGAGTGGGAAAAATATAGGAAGTTTAGAAAAGAATTAAAGGAGAAATTAAATGGAGCAAATTAACGAAATTTTAAAAGTGGGAGTTGAGAAGTTTTTTGATGAAGCTAAAAAAATAGAGCAATTAAAAGGTGATGCAATCCTAAAATTAATTTCAATGAGTGATGAGGAATTTAAAAACAAAGTCTGTGTATATAACGGACATAGACCATTTTGCCCTGCTTTGAATGAAGATTATTTTAAAGAATTTGAAAAATTAAAAATAGACCCTAAAAAATTTGATAATGAACTTGAATATAGAGGTTTTTTAGAAATTACAAAAAAATATATGAAGATGATTGAGCCGATTGTTGCTGTTGAAGGCTTTTTGAATAATGAAATTGTAAAATTTTCAGTTCCTTGTCCTAAT
>JAKPCM010000169.1 GCA_029553255.1 Caldisericota bacterium
AATTGGTTTTCCATGGGAGGATAGAGAAGATATTCAAAAAACAATTGAACTTTCTAAGAAAATTCCCTCTGATTTTGTTGAATTTCATATAGCAACTCCTTACTATGGAACTGAACTTTATGAGATGATGAAAAGAGAGAACTTATTATTTGAAGACCCTGAAGGCCATAACTACTTCTCAAATCCAGTTGGAGGTACAAAATATTTAAAGAGAGAAACTCTTATAAGTTTGAGAAAAAAAGCACTACTTTCTTTTTATTTAAGACCAAATTATATTTTTAGAACCTTAACAACCCAAAATCCTAAAAGTATTAAAAATTATCTGAAATATGGTTTCAAATTAGTAATAAACAATCTTTTTAGTTAATCTATTATCTCCTCTATTTTGTCATTCCCATGAAAACGGGAATCCAATTCTTCTATTCTGTCATTCCCGCAAAAGCGGGAATCCAGTATTTCCATAAATAATATAGATTCTTGCGGAAACAGGAATGATAGTTTGGATAACTTTTTCAGAGACCTCTATACTTCCAAAACTTGTAATCATTTATATAACATATCATACAATTTGATTTTTTTATGTTTACAAAAACAGACAGCCTACTTTTGTAAACTATTTTTAACTTTTTCAATTATTCCCGTGAAAACACGAATCCAGTCCCTCTGTTTTGTCATTCCCGTGAAAACGGGAATCCAGTCCCCTCTGTTTTGTCGTTCCCGTGAAAACGGGAATTCAGTATTTCCATCAATAAATAGAAATATTTTTATGTTTACAAAAACAGACAGCCTACTTTTGTAAACTATTTTTAACTTTTTCAATCATTCCCGTGAAAACGGGAATCCAGTCCTTCTTTTCTTTCATTCCCGTGAAAACGGGAATCCAGTATTTCTATTTTGTCAATCACTGGTAACTTCTCTTTTTGTCATCCCCGTGTAAACGGAATCCAGTATTTCCCATCAATAATATAGAAATATTTTATGTTTACAAAAACAGACAGCCTACTTTTGTAAACTATTTTTAAATTTTTTAGAGACCTTTTAGTAAATACTTGGAAGTTTTATATTTTTTTCTTTGGCAAAATTTATTGCTTCTTCATATCCTGCATCTGAATGTCTTACAACTCCAATACCAGGGTCATTTGTCAAAACAAGTTTTAGTTTTTTATCTGAAAGTTCAGTTCCATCTGCTACTATCACCATTCCTGCATGAATAGAATAACCAATACCAACACCACCTCCATGGTGAATTGAAACCCAGGTAGCACCTGAAACTGCATTTAAAAGTCCATTTAAAATTGGCCAATCTGCTATAACATCAGAGCCATCTTTCATTCCCTCTGTTTCTCTGTTTGGAGAAGCAACTGAACCTGAATCGAGATGATCTCTTCCAATAACAATAGGTGCAGAAATTTTTCCTTTTCTAACTAAATCATTTATTATTAATCCAAACCTATCTCTTTCGCCATAACCAAGCCAGCATAACCTTGCTGGAAGACCCTGAAACTTAACTTTTTCATGTGCTAAATTTATCCATCTAACAAGGTGCTCGTCATAAGAGAACTCTTTTTTCACTACCTCATCTGTTACATAAATATCATTTGGATCTCCTGAAAGAGCAACCCATCTAAAAGGTCCTTTGCCAACAAAAAAAAGTGGCCTTATATACTCTTGTATAAAACCAGGAAATGAATAAGCGTTTTTTAATCCAGCTTTAGATGCTTGTCCTCTTATATTGTTTCCATAATCAAAAACAACTGCACCCTTTTTTTGAAACTCTATCATCAATTCAACATGTTTTACTATAGATTCATACGAGAGTTTGATATATTCTTCAGGATTTTCTCTCCTTAATTTGATAGCATCCTCATAATCAATTTGATATGGTACATATCCATTTAATTCATCATGAGCAGATGTTTGATCTGTAACAACATCTGGTATTATACCTTTTTTAAGAAGTTCATTAAAAAGAGTAACTGCATTAGTCCTTACTCCGATTGACCTTGGAATTTTTTTAATCTTCGCCTCTTCCATCAATTTTATTGCTTCATCTATTGAATCAACAGAATATTCAAGGTATCCAGTTTTTATCCTTCTCTCGATTCTATTTTTATCAACTTCTGCAATTATACATATACCTTCATTCATAGTTATTGCAAGAGGCTGTGCTCCACCCATTCCTCCAAGTCCAGCTGATAAAACAAACTTACCTTTTAAAGTTCCTCCAAAATGTTTATTCGCAACTGCTGCAAATGTTTCATATGTTCCTTGAAGTATTCCTTGAGTTCCTATATATATCCAGCTTCCAGCAGTCATCTGACCATACATTGTAAGACCTAAGGCTTCTAATTTTCTAAATTCATCCCAGTTTGCCCATTTTGGTACAATCATTGAATTTGAAATTAAAACTCTTGGTGCAAATTCATTTGTCTTAAAAATTCCAACAGGTTTTCCTGATTGAATCAACAATGTTTCATCGTTTTCAAGGGACTTTAAAGCTTTTACAATATTATGAAATGCCTCCCAATTTCTTGCTGCTTTTCCTGTCCCTCCATAAACAATTAATTCTTCTGGTTTTTCAGCAACATCTGGGTCAAGATTGTTCATAAGCATCCTTAAAGCAGCTTCTTGCCCCCAACCTTTTGTATGTAACTCACTTCCTCTTGGCGCTCTTATTTCTTTATCATTTGTCATAAAATTCACCTCCTTATATGAAAATATGTTAATTTGGTGTTTGACACCAAAATGACATTTTATAGAAGGTTGGCTAACTCATTCGATGCATTTTTAATGGATAATCTTATTAAACCGAGATTAATCTCTTTTCTTGTAAGTAGAGCTAAAAAAACCTCTTCAACCCTTTTTATAAAAAGTGTACCATTATCAGCTTCAAGTGTAGCAATTTCGAGATCTCCTAAATTTGTGGTGTTAAGTATAGATCTTGAATTTCTAAAAACAGACGCACAAAGACCTGATATTGCTTCTGGGTCAATATTAGTTTCAACAATTGAATTTATTAATAAACCATCTGATTCAACAATCATAACGCCAATTACTCCATGAATTGATTTTAATTTTCTAAGTATTTCTTCCATTTATCCTCCTTTGTAGCTTTCGCCAAAATGTATTGAAAAATCTATTAAATCTAATCCGTCAATTTTTCCATCCATATTAAAATCACAAAAAGAATTATAATTTTTATAGCCAAAATATGAACCAAATGCTTTTGAAAATTCTATGAAATCTTCAACATAACAAATTCCATCTTGGTTAATATCCCATACTGGATAGTTTCGCTTTAAAATAAAAATTTTATTAGTTTCAAAATTTTCCAATATAATTTCACCATTATTAAAATTTATATTTATCAAGTTTATATTTATTTCTCCTTCCTTTTTTCCGAAGAAAATCATAGAAAAAAGTTTGTCACTTTTTATATTATCTACTTTAAAAAAGATTTTACCATCAACAACCATTGAATAATTTATTTCATCTCCATCCATTTTTAATAATTTAATATATTCTGGGTCATATTCTATTGAGCCTCTTGCATTGTTTACTTTAATATTTAAATTGAAATCTATTTTAAAAATTTCATTTGTTTTTGCTGTGACACTATTTGTTGATATATATTTTTTCTCCTTTTTTAAACTGATTTCTGGGTCTCCAAAAATGTTGAAAACATATATGTTGGCATATCTTTCATATTTTTGAGATGGATAGATGAAATTTTCAAAATAATATTCTTTAGATTTAGTAAGGGAATATGAAACAGTCTCATCTTTTGAGAGATATTCACTAAATTTATACATAATACTTTGAAGCCATCCAGCATCTAAACTATTCCATCCTATTCCATACCATGAAGTATCTGTTGCCGCAACAACCCCAACACCATAATTATTTATAAAATCACTTGCTAAACTGCTACTATAAGTTTTCATATTATCGCATGAACCCATAAATATGATTGAGGGGTAAGAACTTTTAATTGAAGATAGACTATTTTTATCGACAAACAATATTTGTTTATCTTCTCCTTTATCAAAGTAGTTATTCATATTCAAGTCATTTAGCCAGATTTTTCTGAATGTTGAATCAATGTAACCATGACCCTGCCATAATATAACTGATGGTTTATATTCATTCGTATATTTTATAAAGTTATCATAATCCAATTTGTCATCACCAAAGTTAGAATATTTCACACCCTCTTTTTCTGCTAATAGAATATTTGAAAAGCCGTTTTTCATAGAGGTTTCATCAAAAATTATTTTTAAAGATTCAGCACCATCTGTTAGTGGCATTAAAATATTTTCTTCAAAATTCCATATTGCACCTGCTGATAAAACCCTACTCTTATCATTTAATTTCTCAAAATCTATACTTCTTTGTAATATATTAATAACATTATTAATATCACTTGTTGGTATTCTGCCAACCATTATTTCAGAATAAAAATCAATTTTATCATCTTCAGGTTCACCTTCTCTTTTATCTTTATCATAATCAAGGTTGCTTGTTAACTCACCAAAAAAGAAGTCAGTGTATAAAAAATCATCTGTTGGATATGGATAAACTTTAAAAGGTGGGATATCTTTTTCGTCTCCAATTAAAAGTAGATATTTTATTTTTAATTTCTGATAATTTTCAATTAAAAAAGACCTTATTTTATAATTAATTCCTAAATTTGAGCTGTCATAAAAATCATTGAGAGGTTTATAAACAACATTAAATCCTTTATTTTTTTTATAATCAGTAAAAAATTTTATTGAAGTTTCAATCTCTTTTTTTCCAATAATTAAATATGTTTCATTTTGAAATGAATTTTCATAATTATATGTAAAATATTTAGGTTTAAACCTAACAAAAATTTCAAAATTTTCGAGAAAAATTCCTTGACTAAAATTTTCAGAAAAAATCACAGGATAATATTTGAATAATATAAAATTTTCATCTCCCTTTGTAAAATTTCCAAGAAATTCAAAATTTTTCATTAATTTTTCTGTTCTATAATAAGAGGTGTTTGTTAATGTTTCAGGTTCTATTTTCATATTTATTGATATCTCTTTTTTATTTTCTTTTATTTCATAATCTATAAAGTCTAAATTAGATTCATAAAAAATTTTTATATTTTTATAAGGTAAACCAAACTCACCTTTTTCAAAAATATTATTTATATCTATTAATTTATTATCTTCAAAGACTAAATTAAATTCGCTTGAATCAAATTTATAATTTCTAATTATTTCATTATTTGCAAGAGCAAGGTTTGTTGATAATAAAATTAATATGATGGTGATAAAAAAAATTTTTTTCAACTCTTTTCGCCTTTTATCATTTTAATGAATTCATCTTCATCTATGATTTTAAGATTTAACTTTTTTGCTTTATCTAATTTTGAGCCAGGGTCTTTACCAACAACAACATAATCAATATTTTTTGAAACAGTAGAAGCAACCTCTCCACCACTATTTTTTACAAGTTCTTCAGCATCTTTTCTTGACATAGTTTCTAATGAGCCGGTGAAGATGAATTTTTTTCCTTTTAATACGCCTTCCTTTTCTAATTCTTCTTCTTTTTCTTTTAGATTAACACCAGCATTCTTCAGTTTTTCGATTAATTTTCTATTTTTATCCTCTTTAAAAAATAGATATAAACTTTGAGCAATTTCAGGTCCTATGCCTTCAATTTCCATATAATCTTCAGGTTTTAATGAATAAAAATCCTCAATATCTTTATATCTTTTAGTTAATAATTGAGCAATATGTTTTCCAACATGAAATATTCCAAGACCATATAAAACTCTGCTCAAAGGCCTATCCTTTGCATTTTGTATATTTTTTAATATTTTATTCGCAAGTTTTTCTCCCATTCTCTCAAGATTTATTAAATCCTTAAATTCAAGATAAAATAAATCAGCTATATCTTTTACTATTTTTTTATCAACGAGTTGATCAACAAGAGATTCACCAATGTTTTCAATATCCATTGCATCTCTACTGACAAAATGAAGAATTCTTCCTTTAATTTGTGCTGGGCAGGATGCATTTGTGCATCTATAATCAACCTCACCAGATAATCTGATCACCTCCTCACCACAAACAGGGCAATTTTCAGGAAAAGAAAAATCTTTTTCATTCCCTGTTCTTTTTTCTTTTAGAACAGTAACAATCTCAGGAATAACAGAGCCAGCTTTTCTAACAATAACATGGTCAAAAATTTTAATACCCAATCTTTTTATTTCATCTTCATTATGAAGTGTTGCTCTTGAAACTGTAGAACCAGATAAAAAAACAGGGTCTAAAATTGCAACTGGTGTAAGTTTTCCAGTTCTTCCAACCTGAACAATTATATCTCTAACA
Source organism: Caldisericota bacterium (assembly GCA_029553255.1). GTDB lineage: Bacteria > Caldisericota > Caldisericia > B22-G15 > B22-G15 > JAAYUH01. Next base: position 6,366 of record JAKPCM010000169.1, read on the forward strand.
ATTGTTTCCTTTTCTTCTGCAGGAAATTTATATGCAATTGCCCATCTTGGTGCATGTGTTGTCTCACCAAGAATTTTATGATAATTGAGATCATCAACTTTAATTACACTTCCATCCATATCAAAAGGATATTCATTTCTTCTATTTTGATACCAAAGACACTTTTCTATAGCTTTTTTAATACCATTAACAATTGAATAATCTGGTGGAACTTTAAATCTTTTCTCTTCAAGATATTTTAAAACATCAGAGTGCTTCTTAAATTCAATACCTTCAACTCTTGATATATAATATGCAAAAAAGTGTAACTTTCTCTCTTTAGTAATTTTTGAATCAAGTTGCCTTACTGAACCAGCTGCAGCATTTCTTGGATTTGCAAAAAGTGGCTCATCGTTCTCCTCTCTAATTTTATTCAACTCTTCAAAATCCTTTTTGAACATAATAACCTCTCCTCTTACTTCAAGGAGTGGAGGTGGATTTTCAATAGTTAGAGGGATGGTTTTTATGGTTTTGAGATTCAATGTGACATCTTCACCTTCAATACCATTACCTCTTGTTGCTCCATATTCAAGTTCACCATTTCTATAGAGAAGAGATATAGATAATCCATCAAATTTTGGTTCAACAACATAGTCAATTTCAATATCACCAAGTATTCTTTTAATTCTCTTTTCAAAATTTATTAAATCTTCATCATTAAAAGCATTATCAAGAGACAGCATTGGTATTGTATGTTTAATTGTTTTAAACTCTTTTAATGGAGGAGCACCAACCCTTTGAGTAGGTGAAACATCTGATTTGAATTCTGGATATTTTTCTTCTAACTCAACAAGTTCTTTAAAAAGTTTATCATACTCTTCATCAGATATTTCAGGTGAATCAAGAACATAATATCTATAGTTATGATACTCAATTAATTTTCTCAGTTCCTCAATTCTTTTCTTTATTTTTTCTTTATCCATAAATTATTCCTCCTTTTTAGTAACTATAACTTTTATTTCAGAGGGAATAATTCTTACTATTTTTATATCTTCTTTTAAAGATGTTATATTAATTTTGAGATTATGTTCGCCTGGTGTTAAATCTAAAACTGAAACATAAGCTTCAAAATCAGATGGCTTAACTTCATTAACAATTGATACAAATCCATATATCTCAACTTCTAAACTTTCTGGAGTAATTTTGTAGTTGAAATTTTCATCAATATCTTTTATAGAAATATTAATATTTGAGATAACCTTTGATATCTTTTTTTCAATAATAATTTGAACACTTATTTTGTTCTCCTCTTTTAATTCAATGTTAGCTGGTAAAATAACTGACACATTAAAAATTTTTGATTCAGTTAAATTAGCTATTTTTATCTCTTCAGTTTGGAGATATTCAATATTTTTTAATTCATCAACTTTACCAAATATAGTTAAAATTGAAGGAGAAACAGAAACTTTCTTTATGCCAAAATCTCCTGATAGTTCACCAGTTAAATTAGGAATTACAGGGACAACCTTGCTTGAAAGTATCGATTTTACTTTGATATTTATAGTGACAATTGATGGGTTGAAAGATAAACCAGATATATCATTACCCAACCCATCTTTTATTTTTGGTATTGATGTTAAAGTTATGTCACTGTTTATTGTTGTTAAATCAACTGTTATTGATACATCTCTTATTGTTTCTATTTTCTTAGATGGGCCACTAATTGAGATTTTATTTGGAGATACTTCGGGTTCTTCTATAATCAATCCAGTTTTTAACGATCCTATAAAATCTATCCTAATATTTTTATCAACAGTCACAATTTTATCAAGATAAACACTTATTCTTGATGGATAAATTTCAACTACTTTTAAAAAAGATGGAGCTTCTACTTCTACTTCTAAATTATGGATTCCAGTATCAAGGTCTTTTAAGTCAATGTAAGCTACTATGCTGCTATTTTTAATTGTCGATATTCTCTGTTTATTACCTCTAATTTTTATCTCTACTTTATCAAGTGGTTCAAGCATTGTTAAACCTTCACCCATATTTCTATAAGTGACATTAACATTAAAAACTCTTTCACTTTCTGGACCCTCACCAATTGTTACAAATAGCCAGAAACCAAAAGCAAGTAAAAGAGAAATAAAGAATATAGTTAATTTTTTTCTAATCAACTTTTACCTTACCTCCCCTTTTCTCTTTTTTCAAAAGAAGTATCAACATTCCTCTTAGTTCAAGGACAGAGAGGTATCTTGTTAATTTTCCTTGAGTTGATAAAGATATGATTCCAGTCTCCTCAGATACGATTATTGAAATTGCATCTGTTACTTCTGTTATACCCACTCCTGCTCTATGTCTTGTTCCAAGCTCTTTTTCTAACCTTTCATTTTCTGATAAAGGAAGAAGACATCTCGCTGCAACGATTGTATTTCCATCAATAACAATTGCACCATCATGAAGAGGGGAGTTTGTATAAAAAATAGTTGATATTAGTTCAGATGTTACTATTGAATTTAATGGTATACCTGTTTGTATTATGTCAGTTAAATTGTCCTCTTTTTTTATAACTATTAATGCACCAATTTTATTCAAAGAGAGATATTTAACTGCTTTAACTATTTCATCAATTGTTTTTATTGGATTTTCTTCAAACTCAGAAAAAAAATTAAAAGATTCGCCAAACAAATTTCTTCTGCCAAGGCTCCCCATAAATTTTCTTATCTCTGGTTGAAAAATTATGACAATTATGATGGGTAGCATACCACCAATCGATAATATAGCTTTTAAAACATAGTTAAATGCAACAAGTCCAAGTATGTTTGAAAAATATGATGCTATAAAAACAGAGATGAAAAATATAATTAAACCTTGAATTAACTGCCAGACCCTTGTTGCTTGTAGCGCAGAAAGAATAAAATACAAAATAATAGTAATTATTGCAATGTCAAGAATACTTGCGAGGTAGTTCCATATTGTCCAACCTTCAAAAAATTCAAGAATATAATTAATCATCCTTAATTAATTCTAAAACTTTTTAACCCCTATTTCAATATTATGTAAAAGTCCATAACTTACCTTTAAAAATTAAAATTAGGGTATCTATATTTTGTCATATGATTTATATCTAAGATAATTGTTTACAAAAGTAGACAGCCTATTTTTGTAAACTAAAAGTTAGTGTACAGGGGGTCAGGCACCTTGTACACTAAA
>JAKPCM010000174.1 GCA_029553255.1 Caldisericota bacterium
ACTTATTATCCTTAAAGTAATCTTTCAAAAAACTCACCAAATCTTTTTGTCTTTCTGATAATTTGATATCTAAGTTTTTCATAGTACATCTATTTTATTAGTTTTTTTTATTTTTGTCAACCCCTCTGTTATTGTAAAAATAATAGCATAATTTCTTGTAAAATTATAGCTTTCAAAATATATTTTTATAATTTTTTGATTGGTCATATCATTATTTCAAAATAATAAAGAATAATAAAATTTCATTCTTATTAATAGAAGAGGGTGTAAATATGATATTTGGCATCAAGGAAAAAATTATTGATGTGATAAATAATAAGCATAAGATTTTTTTCTTCATATTTAACCTCCAAAAAAATATATTTTAATATATTTTAATATATTTTTGTAGTTTTCCCCCGAATTAAACAACTACAAAAATTATAACACTTTCATCTATATCAAAAATAATAATAAAGTCAAGAAAGTGCTATGAGATTGTTGAAAAAATCATCAAAATAGTCATTCCTGCGTAAGTAGGAATCTATATTACTGATAAATACTGGATTTCCATTTACACGGGAATGACAAAATAGAGGGGCTTGCTTTGAGTTGATACCCTATATATTTTTCAATCTATTTTATAATTTTTTAATTAACTTTGTTAATTTTTTCAATCTGTTATATAATTTTTTAATTAAAATTGGAGGTTTTATGAAGGTAATTGAAGTTAACAATTTAATAAAAAATTATGGAAAGATAAAGGCGGTTGATGGTGTGAGTTTTGAGGTAAATGAAGGTGAAATTTTTGGAATGGTTGGTCCAAATGGTGCTGGCAAAACAACAACTATTGAGTGCATTGAGGGACTAAGAAAACCAGATAAAGGAATAATTAATGTTTTGAATTTAAATCCATCAACAGATAGAGAAAAATTTTATGAAAAGGTTGGCATTCAACTTCAAGAGACGAATTATCAAGATAAAATAAAGGTTTATGAAATTTGTGAACTCTTCACATCCCTTTATAAAAAACCTTTAAATTATAATGATTTACTTAAAAGATTTGAGCTTTATGATTTTAAAAATGCTTTTGTTATGAAACTATCTGGTGGACAAAAACAGAAATTATCAATAATTTTAGCTCTTATTTCAAATCCTGAAATAATTTTCCTTGATGAAATAACAACAGGGCTTGATCCAAAAGCAAGAAGAGATATGTGGAAAATTGTTAAAGAGTTAAAAAATGAGGGAAAGACAATTTTTTTAACTACACACTACATGGAAGAGGCTGAATTTTTATGTGATAGAGTTTCAATTATTGATAAAGGTAAAATAGTTGAATTGGATACCCCGGAAAAACTCATAGAAAAAAGTGGAATTGAGGATATGATAAGTTTTGAAACAAAAAACATTGATATTGAAGAATTAAAAAGGGTAAAAGGTGTTAATAAAGTTAGTTTTAAAAATGGAGAAGTAACAATATATGGTAGAGGTGAGGATTTATTAAAAGAGATTGTTGATTATCTATATTTGAATAAAATATATTTTAAAAATTTAAGAACAAAAAAACCAAACCTTGAAGATACATTCCTTAAATTTACAGGAAGAGAATATAGGGAGGCAAAAAATGAAAACCTTAATTAGTCTAATAAAAATTGATTTCAAATTAATTTTAAGAGAGTTTGTTGTTGTTTTCTTTTCTTTAGCATTTTCAGTTTTAATGATATTAATGTTTGGTGGTATATATGGAAATGAACCATCTCCATTTTTTGGAGGTTTTGGATCTGTCGATGTTCTTGTGCCATCCTACCTTGGAGTGATTTTATCTGTTAATGGAATAATGAGTTTGCCGATAACTCTTGTTGAATATAGAGATAAAAAGATATTAAAAAGATTTATGGCAACACCAATGAAATCGAATAATATAATACTTTCTCAACTTATTGTTAATTCTGTCTTAACAATAATCGGTTTTTTACTTCTTTTAATAATAGGAAAATTTGTTTTTGACTTAAAGTTCTATGGAAATATTTTTCTTTTTATTTTGGCTTTCATTATCTCAACACTCTCAATTTTTTCAATTGGATTTTTAATAGCAAGCTTGGTGAAAAATATAAGATTAGCAAATGCAATAGCAAACATAATCTATTTTCCTATGATTTTTTTATCAGGAGCAACATTTCCAATAGAGAATTTTCCGAAGTTTATGTTGAATATTGCTAAAGTTTTGCCTCTTACTTATATTGTTGATTTATTCAAAAGAATATGGCTCAATAGCGATTTATCATGGGTAAAATCAAATTTGAGTTTAAAAATAGATTTTATTGTTCTTATTTTTATATTAATTGTATGTTTTGCTATATCTGTTTTTAAATTTAGATGGTATTATGATTAAATCATAGTGATTTTAAACCAGAGCCAGTTAAAATTACAACTATTCTTTCATCTTCTTTTAGTGATTTTATATATTTTTTAGCACCAGCGAAAGAAGCGGCAGAGGTTAGTTCAACAAAAATTCCACTTTTTGCAAGTTCTCTGTGTGAAAGCAATATCTCTTCATCTGAAACAGTTATAACATCGCCATTTGTCTCATATATTGCTTTCAAAATCTCTTTACCTCTTAAAGGATTTTGGATAGAAATTCCTTCTGCTATTGTATATTTTTTCTTAATTTTTGGAATATCGTATTCCTTTTTAACAAAAGCACTATAAATTGGTGCACAATTTTCTGATTGAACTCCAATTAATTTAGGAAATTTTTCTATTAGGTTGCTTCTTTTTAAATCATTCAATCCAATATAGATACCTAAAATTGAAGAGCCACTTCCAACTGGAAGAATAATAGTTTCTGGAAGAGAACAATCAAAATCTTCATAAATTTCAAATATTACTGTCTTTGTTCCATGAAAAAAATATGAATTTATAAAATGGCTTGCATAATAAAAATTTTTTGAAAATTTTTTTGCTTCATCAAAAACATTTTCTCTTGAACCAGAAATTCTATGAACATTTGCTCCATAAAATTCAATCTGTTTTATTTTATTTGGTGAAGCATTTTCAGGAACAAATATATCACAATCTATATTTGCGATAGTTGAGTATGCAGAAATTGCAGCACCAGCATTTCCAGATGAATCTTCAACAATTCTATTGATGCCAAGCTCTTTTATTTTACTAATTAAAACTGTTGCTCCTCTATCTTTAAATGAACCTGTTGGAAAAATAAAATCAAGTTTTAAAAATATTTCAAAGCCATTTATTTTTTTATCAATCAGTGGTGTAAAACCCTCTTTTAGAGAAACTGTATTCTCATCTTTTTTTAAAGGAATTAAATCTCTATATCTCCATATATTTTTTTCTTTTTTCCTTATCTTTTCAATATCAAAAATTGGATAAAATTCTAATTGAAGTAAACCGCCACAATCACAAAAAATTCTTTTTTCCTCTTCCTCATAAATTCTTCCACATTCACAACATTTTAATTTGATTTCCATTTTTAAATCTATTATATCAATTGTATTATAAATTTTTATGTAAAATTTAAGGTTTTTAAAACTTAATAATTTTATAAAAGAAGCTCTTTAAAATTTTTTTCTTTGTTTCGTCAATAAATGTTTTAAAAAATTTTGGTGCCGGGACCGGGAGTTGAACCCGGACGGATCTCTCCATACGCACCTCAAACGTACGCGTCTGCCAATTCCGCCATCCCGGCAATAAAAAATAATTATACTTCCAAAATTGTTAAAATCAAGGATAGGACACCAAATGCTATTGAACCAACCATTGCAATTCTATTTAAAATTAAATCTCTCTTTTTTGTTAAATGAAAAAGGTGTGCACCTCCTGATATAGCTCCAAGACCTTCTCCTTTAGGTGTCTGAAAAACTATACTAACAATTACTACTATTGAAAGTATCAATTGGATAAAAAGTAAAAGTTCTCTCACTTCTTTTCCTCCTTTTTAAAGACAAAGTTATCGTTTTCAAAATCTATTAAAATCTTATCGTTCTCTTTAAACTCACCATCTAAAATTTTTTTCGCTATCATATTCTCAATCTCTCTTTGTATTGTTCTTCTTAAAGGCCTTGCTCCAAAAAGTGGGTCAAAACCAATTTCAGCAATTTTTTCAATTGCTCTATCACTTATTTCGAGTTCGATTTTCTGAGCTCTCAAGGTTCTTCTAACTCTTTCAATCAGCAAATTAACTATATCTTTAATTTGATCTTTTGTCAACTTATGAAAAACTATAATCTCGTCAATTCTGTTTAAAAATTCAGGTCTAAATTTATATTTTAGAAGATCCATTATCTCATTTTTTGCTTTTTCAAAATTCTCTTTATCATCTGGGTCAACTTTAAGTAGAATTTCACTACCAAGATTTGATGTCATAATTATTATTGTATTTTTAAAATCGACAACTCTCCCTTTTGAATCAGTTAATCTTCCTTCATCAAGAATTTGAAGGAGTATATTAAAAATATCTGGATGAGCTTTTTCTATCTCATCAAGAAGAATAACAGAATATGGCCTTCTCCTAACTGCTTCTGTGAGTTGGCCACCTTCTTCATAACCAACATATCCAGGAGGTGCTCCAATAAATCTTGATACTGTATGTTTTTCCATATATTCACTCATATCAAATCTTATCATTGCATTTTCATCACCAAATAGAAATTCTGCAAGTGTTTTTGCAAGTTCGGTTTTACCGACTCCTGTTGGTCCAAGAAATAGAAATGAACCTATTGGTTTGTTCGGCTCTTTAAGACCTGCTCTTGCTCTTCTAATTGCTTCAGATACTGCTTTTATTGCCTCATCTTGACCTACAATTCTTTTGTGAAGATGCTTTTCCATATCTTTTAATTTTTTTATTTCTTCTTCAACAAGCTTTGATACTGGTATTCCAGTCCATTCAGATACAATCTGTGCAATATCTTCACCTGTTATTATAGGAACTGGTGAACCTTTTTCTATCTCTATTTTCTTTTTCTCTTCTTCAATTTTTTTCTTTAAATCTTCTTCAACTTTTTTCAGTTTAGCTGCTTTTTCATACTCCTCTGCTTTTATGCTTACCTCTTTTTCCCTTATAACTTTTTTTAACTCCTCTTCAAGTTTTTTGATTTCATCTGGCTCTTTTTTCTCTTCAAATTTAACTTTTGATGCTGCTTCATCAATTAAATCTATCGCTTTATCTGGTAAAAATCTATCTGTTATATATTTTTCTGAAAGAACTGCTGCTTGATAAATAGCATCATCAGAAATTTTTACTCTATGATACGCTTCATACTTATCCCTTAAACCTTTTAAAATTTCTATTGTTTCATCAACTGTTGGTTCTGAAATTAGTACAGGTTGAAATCTTCTCTCAAGAGCAGGGTCTTTTTCAATATATTTTCTATATTCATTTATTGTTGTTGCACCAATACATTGTAACTCACCTCTTGCTAAAGCTGGTTTAAGAATGTTTGAAGCATCAACTGCTCCTTCTGCCCCACCAGCACCAACAACTATGTGAAGTTCATCTATAAAAACAATAATCTCGCCCTCACTGTCTCTTATCTCATCAATTATCTTCTTTAATCTATCTTCAAATTCACCTCTATATTTTGTTCCAGCAATAATTGCTGAAAGATCAAGAGATACAACTCTTTTATCTTTCAAGGATTCTGGAACTTTTCCTTGAACTATTCTCTGAGCAATACCTTCAACAATTGCAGTCTTCCCAACTCCGGGCTCTCCAATAAGAACAGGATTATTTTTTGTTCTTCTTGACAAAATTCTAAGTGTTCTTAAAATTTCTTTGTCTCTTCCAATTACTGGATCCAATTTTCCCTCTTTTGCAAGTTTAGTTAAATCTCTACTGAAGTTGTCAAGAGTTGGAGTTTTTGTATATTTTTTCTCTTTTTTAATTTTTTCCTTTTTTTCAAGAAAAGAGAGTATCTTATCTTTTGTTATACCTTTTTGTTTTAAAATTTTTCCAGCAACGCCTTCACCTTCATCTATAAGACCCAATAAAATATGCTCAGAATCTACATATTCAGAACCTAAATCATTTGCATTTTTTTGGGCATATTCAAAAACTCTTTTAACTCTTGGTGAAAGAGATATCTCTTCGGCTTCAGTTTCTCTCTTTCTCATATAAGATAAAACCTCTGATTCAAGTTCTTTCAAATCAACATCAAGTTCAAAAAGGATATTTCTTATAAAATCACCTTTTCTTAAAAGAGCAAGAAGTAAATGCTCAGTTTTTATTTCATCATCACCTAACTCTTTTGCAATATTTTCTGATTCTAAAATAACCTCTTCAGCTTCACCAGTAAATTGATCTGTTAAAATAGATGGTTCTGGAGTCGAAAAAAATTTTGAGAATTCATCTCGAAAAAAAGAGTCGAAAGGTGAGAATAAAGAGAATTGATCCTTTAAGTATCCCTGCTCTATTGCACAATTTTTACAAACATGTAAAACCCTTTTTTCACCATTAATTATTTTTGTAACTGTATAATCAGCTTCTCTTTTTTTACAAATATCACAAATCATTTTCTGTCTCCTTAAAATTTATATTTTCGATTTTTTTTATCTTCTCATACCTTCTTTCGTGTCTTCCTCCTTCAAAAGAGGATGTTAAAAAAGTATTAACAATTTCAACTGCTTCTTGAATTTTTGTTGTTCTTCCACCTATACACAAAATATTTGCGTTATTATGAGTTCTTGCTAAACTTGCTGTATTTGTATCATAGCATAATGCTGCATAAATACCTTTAAATTTATTTGCAGTTATTGACATTCCAATTCCTGTTCCACAAATTAGTATTCCAAAATCTGCATCTTTTTCTATGATTAGTTCACAAACTTTTTTAGCAAAATCTGGATAGTCAACAGACTCAGTTGAGTTTGTTCCTACATCTAAAATATCATATTCATTACATAAAAATTTTTTTAAATTTTCTTTTAGTTCATAACCTGCATGGTCAGAACCAATTGCTATCTTCATAGTTAAGCTCCTTCTATTTAAGAAATCGTTTTAAAAATATCTTCCTTTTTTATCTTTCCTTCTCTTAAAATATCTACTTTTCCATTAATGACTTGAATAACTGTTGATGGAGTTTTTCCTAATTCTCCTCCATCAACAATAAAATCGACAACTCCATAAAAAATCTTTTTTAATCCCTCTAAATTTTGAGGTGTTTCCTCTTTTGAAATATTTGCACTTGTAGTTGCAAGCGGAAAATCAATTAGATTAAGAATATCTATAACAAATTTGTTGTTTGGGATTCTGAAACCTATTGTGTCAAATTTTTTTAATGAAACTTCTGGACATCCTTCTTTCTTTTTTAATACTATTGTTATCTCGCCTGGTATAAATCTATCAATTATTTTTTTTGTTAAATCATCAACATATGCATACTTTTCTATCTCGCTTTTATTTTTTACAAACAAAACAAGTGGCTTGTTATAATCTCTTTTTTTAATTTTGTAAATCTTTTTTATTAAATTTTTATCTAAACCATTTGCACATAAACCATAAATAGTATCTGTAGGAATGATGCCTATACCACCATTTTCAAGAATCTCTTTGATTTTTTCTAAATTTTCTACAGTTGATGCAAAAATTTTTGTCTCTTTTAAAACTACCTTCTCACCAATTTTTGATTCAATACCATATCTTAATCTATTTATATTATCTTTATGTTTATAAATTCCAAGAAGAGATAAAAAAATTGACAAAAATGCTAAATCATAATTTTTGAAAATTAAGAAAACAAACGGTGCAAACAAAAAAGAGACAATTAATGAAAGTGAAACAAATTTTGTTAAAGCAAGAACTGGAATAAAAATAAGAAGTTCAATTAAGGCTACAACAGGACTTAAACCAATAACAAATCCAAAACTTGCAGAAACTCCCTTCCCACCTTTGAATCCTAAAAAAATAGAGAAATCATGACCAATAACTCCTAAAAAACCCATCAAAAAAATTGTATAAATATCGAAATGAAAGATATATCTCCCAATTAAAACTGGTAAAAGTCCTTTAGATAGATCAAAAATTCCAGATATTATAGCTGTTGATAGGCCAGCAACTCTTGAAACATTAGTAGCACCAATATTTCCACTGCCAACTTTCCTTATATCAATTCCTTTTTTCTTTTTAACAAAAATTAATCCAAAAGGTATCGAACCATACAAATATGAAAGCAAAATCAAAATAACTTTTAACATAGTCATCCTCAGTTTAATAATAACAAAAAAAATGTTATTTAAAATATCTTTAAGCAATATATTCATTTTCATTATTCAATTAGTAAAAAATATATATATGAAAAAATTATGATAGAATAATTTAAGTGGAGGTTTTAATGCTTGGAAAAGATCTGGAAACTTTCAACAGAAGAAGTTTTAGATAAGTTAAAAGTTGATTTAGAAAAAGGACTTTCAAAAGAAGAAGCGGAAAATAGATTAAAAATTTATGGATTTAATGAATTACCTGAGAAAAAAACAAAATCAATTTTTACAAGAATTTATAATCAGATAAAAAGTTTACTTGTATTGATATTAATTTTTTCTGCAATCATATCAATAATTCTTTCTGAATGGATAGATGGAATTGCAATAATCGCAATTATTGTAATAAATGCATTTATTGGAATATATCAGGAAATAAACGCAGAAAAAAGTTTAAAAGCACTTAAAAAAATAGCAGCACCAATAACAAAAGTAAGAAGAGATGGGATGATAGTCCAAATTCCAACAAGAGAGGTTGTCCCTGGAGACATTATTATATTTGAAACTGGAGATAAAATAGGTGCTGATTTAAGAATAATAAGCCAGAAAAACTTGAAAGTCGAAGAAGCTTTTTTAACTGGTGAATCATTTCCTGTTGAGAAAAATGAGAA
>JAKPCM010000175.1 GCA_029553255.1 Caldisericota bacterium
GGAATAAAAATTTGGTGCACTAAAATTTCTCCAATAACTCTTTCATTTTAAGAGCATGTTGTTTTAATATCTTAAAAAGATACTCAAAATTAACTCTATTTGGAGTGAAAAATCCAAGCCCACCCTCAACACTATCTTCTTTTAAATATGGTAAATCGATTAAAATTGTTCTCTCAAGGGAGAGTTTAGGAAATTCATTTCCTATTAATATTAATAAATCTTTAAACTCAGAAAGAAAATTAACAAGAGATATTGCTTTTTCTTTATCTTCTATCAACGATATTAATATTTCTAAATCTTTTGATTTCTTTATATCTTCATATGATAAAATATTTTTAATACCCTTTATATATATATCTCCAATTTCTCTTCTTTTTTTTCTTTCTGTTAATATCTTTTTGATTTCATTAATAAATGTTGGATAAATTTTCGAATATTTTTTTATATAACCCTCTTCGTTCTTCTCAAGATATTTTAAAAGATCGATTTTGATTTTTTGAAGTTCTTCATCTGAAATCACTTCTTCAGTTTTAATAACAAATTCTTCAATTCTATCATCTGAAGTGATAATAAATAAAATTTTATTTTGAGAACAATTCATTAAATGAATATTGTTAATTTTATCATTAGTAGGAATTGAATAAAAGAAAAATGAAATAGAATTTGTTAAATTCGAAAGTTTATTTAAAAAATCATTTATAAAATCCTCTCCTAATAACGAAAAACTATTTTGTATATCTTTTTCTATTTTCAAATTTGGCATTATATCTATTTTTTCAATCACTTTATCTATATAAAATTTGATACCTTTTTCTGTTGGAATTCTGCCTGAAGAGGTATGTATATGAATTAAATATCCTTCATCTTCATATTCACTCATATAATTTCTAACTGTAGCAGGAGAAAGATCTAACATATATTTTTCAACAAGTGTTTTAGAACCAACTGGTAAGCCAGTTTCAAGATACTCTTTAATCGATAAAAATAAAATTATCTCCTTCTTATCCTGTATGTTCTTCATCAATATAATTATAACAAATCTTAAATATACGTTTGGTGCATCTAAATAACTTTTGACAAATTATTAAATTTTTTCTATGAAATTTTAATTATCTAATGAAAGTTGTTTAAATAAATATTATTTCTATGTCTTTAATCTTTTCAAAATCCTTGTCCATTGTTACTATTATTAGGTTATAATATTTTGCAATAATATATTGATATACATTATCAAAATTTAAATTCAATTCTTTAGATACAGAAGGAAGTTCCTTGTAAAAATTTAAAGGAAGATAAATAATTTTTATTGCATCAATAATGTCATCTAAAAATTTAAGAAAAATATCATATTTTTTACATTTTAATAAAATAATTCCTAAAGTATGTCAAGTGAAATCACTTATAAAAACATTTCCTAAA
>JAKPCM010000176.1 GCA_029553255.1 Caldisericota bacterium
TGACTGTAGGTATTGTTCGTCGAGAGGATTGGCTTGGGCAAGATGATAGTATATTAGACAAAGAACAAGTTATTCGTAATTTGAAAAAATATGAAAACTTCTTATCAAATTGCGTAAAACAATCAAACACAGAAAGTAACATCATTTAAAAAAATTCGGTAATTAGTGCGATATCGGGCGATATAGCTTGTATCAAAAGTCGTCGCTACTTGATAGAATATTGCTTCGAAATATGCAATAAAAATCTACAGCTGTCCTTTGTATTGCATTTAAAAACAAAAAATCAAACATTATTTATAAATATTTGGCTAATTGACTTTCAAATAAAATAGTAGATTGGTTAAAAAAATTTTTAGATTGGGGAAATTTATTTGATTGATAAAATAATTATTTTTATTTTTGACAAAATTTTAAAAAAATAACGGGGAAGCTGAAAATAGATTAGAGTAAGCAGAAAATAATTAATATAAAATTAAAAATTATGCAATTTAGACAAGAAAACCTCTTAACATTTTTTGATAGCACACAGAGATATTTTATAATCCCTGTTTACCAAAGAGCATATTCTTGGGAAAAAAGAGAATGGCAAACTTTTTTAGATGATTTAAAAGAACAAATTGAAGGGGATAATAACTATTTTTTTGGAAATATTTTACTCGAACAAATAAAAGAAGGAATAGAATATGAAATAATTGATGGACAACAGAGATTGCTAACTTTAACAATTTTTATGCGGGCATTGATCAATGTTTTTGAAAAAAGAAAAGAAAGTGGTGAAAAAATTGATGTAAATATTGAAAGTAAAAAATCTATTTATTTAAAACATAATGGCAACATAAAATTACGTCCCGTTGATTATGATAGAGCCTGTTTTGAAGATCTTATTATTAACAATATTGATTGTGAAACGAATAGCATTTCACAACAACGAATGAAAGAAGCAAAAATATTTTTTACTGAAGCTTTAAATAAGGAATCAACTGGAACACTTTTGAATATTTTGGATAAAATTGAAAAAACAAAATTAACAACTATAGAATTAGTTGGCAAAAAAGATGCAGCTTTAATGTTTGAATTACAAAATAATAGGGGCAAAGATTTAACAAATATTGAAAAATTAAAATCCTATTTTATGTATCAAATGTATGTTTATAGTCCTGAGGGTGAAACAGAAACAAATATTGAATACGTTTCAAATATATTTAAGAATATTTATCTTACTATTAAAGATTTAAAAGAATTAGAAGAAGATAGTATTTTAATTTATCACTGTAATGCTTACATCAATGGATATAACTACAGAACTATATCAGATATTAAAGATACTTTCAAAAATTCTAGAAAAGATAAGGTGGAATGGATAAAACATTTTGTAAATGAATTACATACAACATTCTCAAATTTTAAACGACTTGAAAACTCAAAACTTTCTTACTATCAAGATTTAAAAAGACTTAAAATTCCCTCGTTTGTTTACCCTTTTATCGTGAAAGGATACAAATTTTTCGGTGATTCCCAAGAAAAATTAAATTCACTTTTTCACATTTTAGAAGTTTTAGTATTTAGATATCAATTAATAAATAGTAGAGCAGACATAGAAAGTCGTTTAAATGAGATATTAGTAAATTTCAATGGAGATTTAAAAAAACTAAAAATTGATTTACAAAACAAATTAAACGAAACTTGGTATTGGAATGATGAAAGAATTAGTGAATATTTAAACGGTGAGATGCATGAAAATAAAGTTTTACATTATTTACTGTGGAAATATGAAGATTATATTCAATCGGAAGGATATAATATTAAAAAAATAAAGCTTTTAAATGAACAAATTGAGCATATTGCGCCACAAACACCAACAAATGGAGATCCAATTGCTTCAGGTTATGAAATTAATAAAAATGGTGATTATGGCAGCAAATTTAAGAATGAATATTTGAATTGTTTGGGAAATTTAATGTTAATATCAGGTTCTCATAATAGTTCCATTGGAAATAAGCCTTTTAAAGAAAAACTAAAATCATATATAAAAAATCCACTTTTAAATCAACAAGCAGAAATAAAAGATTTTATAAGTGGGAATTTGAAAAATCCATTGTGGGATAAAACAGCAATAGATAAAAGACACGAAAAAATACTTGATTTTGCCGAAAAAAAATGGAGTTTTGATAACGTGATAATATAAAAGGTGGCTAACAAGCGGTATAGTTTATTGTCTAGATCATCCTGAAATCAACGGTAGCAGCTAGTTTCAAATTTCCTGCAGGTTTGCTTGGAATCTTAAACAAAAATCTACTGCTGTCCGTTGTATGGCATTTAAAAACAAAAAATCAAACATTATTTATAAATATTTGGCTAATTGACTTTCAAATAAAGTAGATTGGTTTAAAAAAAACTTGTAATTAAAAAAATTTATATATCTTCGTAAAGTAGAATTCTAAATATTATGAGAAATTATCTATGTAAAAAATGTGCCACTCTCGTTAAAAGTGACAAAAAACCAATTATTTTTAATTGTCCTAGTGGAGGAAATCATCAATGGACTGATTTGGGTGAAGTTGGGACTACTAATTATCAATGTCAAAAATGTGCTACACACGTTAAAAGTCTCAAAAAACCAATTAGTTTTGATTGTCCTAGTGGGGGAAATCATCAGTGGACTGATTTAGGCGAAGTTGGGGATAATAATTATCAATGTCAAAAATGTGGGCTACTTCTAAAATCACAAAAAAAGCCAATTAGTTTTAATTGTCCTAGTGGAGGAAATCATCAATGGACACAGCTCTAATTATATGAAGTCAAACATTTTTTGTATAACCACAAAAGAGCTGTCTCAAGATGGTAAAGAATAGACATCTCTGCTAAAATAATTTACCCACAATAAACGTTATAGAAACAAAAATAAATTTAATAATATATGAATAATAAAAATGAAGGCTTGATAGAAACTAATTTTAGCTTTCCTAGCCAAAAAAATTCGCATAAAGGCAAAGTCCGCGATATTTATGAATTTGACAATCTAATATTAATGATTGTAACAGATAGAATATCTGCATTTGACGTTATATTACCACAACCAATCCCATACAAAGGACAAGTATTAAATCAAATTGCTGATTATTTCCTTGATAGTACTAAAGATATTTTACCTAATTGGAAAATAATATGTCCTCATCCTATGTGTATGCTTGGTCATAAAGCCATTCCTTTTAAAGTAGAAATGGTCATTAGAGGCTATCTAAGTGGTCATGCTTGGAGAGAATATAAAGATGGCAAACGCACTCTTTGCGGCCAACCATTACCAGATGGTTTAAAAGAAAATGATCCTTTCCCCCACCCTATTATTACTCCCACTACAAAAGCTATTGAAGGTCATGATGAAGATATCACAGCAGCAGAGATTATCAGTGCTGGTTTAGTATCTAAAGAAGATTATGAAAAATTAGAAAATTATACTTTGCAATTATTTGAAAGAGGCACACAAATAGCTAAACAAAAAGGCCTTATCCTAGTAGATACAAAATACGAATTTGGAAAATTAAATGAGGAAATTATTCTCATTGATGAAATACACACTCCTGACTCTTCCAGATATTTCTATGCTGAGGGTTATGAAGAAAGACAAAAGTTAGGAAAACCACAAAAACAATTATCTAAAGAATTTGTTCGTGAATGGCTTATGGATCAAGGATTCTCTGGACAAGATAATCAAAAAGCTCCTATCATGCCACCAGAGATTATTCACGAAGTTTCTCATAGATATATTGAATTATACGAAATGCTGACAGGTAAAGTCTTTCAACCTATTAATTATAATAATTTGGAAGACGAAATGCAAAAAAATATTTTGAAATATTTATAAAAGAAAGTTCTCTAAAATTATCTTTATTGAGATAGGCGTTTAGATAATAAAGTCTTTTCAACTTTTTGTATTAAAAGAATACCTTTAAAATAATTATTGATCTATAGCAAATTCGTATTGGGAAATGATTTGTAATGAAACAAACATGCCGTGTAGGATAGAAACGATTTTGTAGGGGTTTAAAATTTTAAACCCCTACTATTCATCCA
>JAKPCM010000002.1 GCA_029553255.1 Caldisericota bacterium
GTTAGCTCCCCTTCTTACGCCACCCTGCTTTATAGTTTCAGTTGCTTTATCAAAAACCTCCATAAAAGATATTGGTCCAGAAGCAACACCCATTGTTGATCTGACAATATCTCCCTTAGGTCTTAATTTTGAAAATGAAAAACCAGTGTTATGAATTAAGGTGAACCCGTTTATTCCAGCCAGATAGTTGTTGTTTTTTTCAACTGTAAAATCATAAAATTCACCCTCATATTTACCTTTAATAACTTTTTTAACTTCTTTTAAAGTTGGTAAAATAAGTTTAAGTTTTATTAATTTTTCCTTTTTTTCTTCTTCAATATTTAGTTTTAAAACTTCATCTATCAAATATAAAATTTTATTTAAATTTATGATATTTTTCTCTTTCCATCTTGAAAGAAAGAAATATTTATTTCCAATTTTGATAGATTTTCTATGAATTTCTGTTGTGTTAGTTTTTATTCCAACTTCATTTAAAATTTCTTCAAAGAATTTGAATGGAACATTCCCTTTTTTTGAAGAGGATTTTGTTTTTATATGATTTTTTATTCTTATTATTTTCTCATTATTTTTTATATATTTTCCTATTGTTCTATCAAATTTTTCAATTTCATCTACACCTGTCATATAAACTTCCCACATTATATTCCAGTTTTTATTTTTTGGTTTTCTTTCTCTTATTGAAAATTTAAATCCTAAAAGCGATAAAACATAAGCCAAATCCTCCTTCATTTTTTCACTTGCTGTTGAGAAACTTATCCTCTTTTTATTTTTTTCAACACATCCATCTGAATCAATAAGACCTGCTAAAAAAGAAAATATATTTTCAATATTACATTTATATAAATAATCAGGTACTCTTATAATAAAACTCTTTGAACCTGGTTTAACTCCAGTAAGATCTATTATTTTTTCAATTAATTCTTTATCATAAATATTTAAAATGTAACTATTTTTACTTCTTTTATCTCTTTGAATTGAGTATTTTTTATTTGTTAATTTGTAGATAATTTTTACTATCTCTTCTAATAATTCTTTAGAAGAATCAAAAAATCTTACCCTTAATCCATTCTTTGTTCTTGATAAAGATCCATCTCCTAAAAAATATCCAATTAGATATGATAAATCTATAGAAATTTCGTCATTATTATTTTCAAAAAGATAATTTTCAATCAAAGATTCATTTGGTCCAACAATCAAATCTCCAACCTTTATGTCCTTTGCCTCTTTCTCGATAATTTCTCCGTTATTATAGACCACAAATGGATGCCACTCTGATGTTGTTATTTCAGTATATCCTTCAAGAACCATTGTATAGCTTTTTTCTTTTAGTATATTATATTTCCATATATTATTTATTTTGTCTTTCTCATATTTGTAGGTTTTTGAATTAAAAGATAAAGTAAAAATATTTAAATTATTAACATCAATATATTTTGCATTTGAAGAATATATTTCCTCTTTGTATCCTTTTGAAAGAATTTTCTCATATATTTTATCAATTTCCTCAACCCCACAGAAAGAAGTTATAACTTTAGATCCCTTTCTTATACAACCACCGCCTCCTTGATGGATCAATGCTGTATACTTTAAGGAATCAAAAATCTCATTTAATGAATCATCTACAGGCAAAACAAAACAGGCACTCAACAATCCGAGCTCTCTTCCAGCATTCATAAGTGTTGGGGAATTTGGAAGAAACTCAAGATTAATCATAACATTTAAAAAATTCTCATATGTCTTTTCAATATCAACATCTTTATTGTAAAATCTATCTATATTTGAGATTACTCTTGCAACTCTCTCAAACATTTCAAAAGGAGTTTCTATAACTTCTCCTTTATCATTTTTTTTAAGGTACCTCTTCTCAAGAACAAGTTTTGCCTGAGGAGTTAAATCTATTTTATTCTCCATAATTCCTCCTAAAATTACACCTTTATTTAAATTTACAACCCTAAGAAACTTTAGTCAATAATTAAAAAATTATTTATTAATAAGGGTTTTTGAAAAGATACTAATTAAGTTCAACTTCACAATATATTGTTAACTA
>JAKPCM010000006.1 GCA_029553255.1 Caldisericota bacterium
TAATTCTTTTAAAACATCTTCAGCTTCAATCACAAGTTTTTCAAGTTCATCAAAAGAATTTTCTGGTTTAACCAATTTAACAAGCTCAACTTTGTTAAATTGATGAACTCTAATTAAACCTCTTGTGTCTCTTCCAGCTGCTCCTGCTTCTTTTCTAAAACAAGCAGTATATGCAACATAATATTTTGGAAGTTCATCCTCATTTAAAATCTCATCTTTATGAATATTTGTAAGAGGAACTTCTGCAGTTGGAATTAACCATAAATCTTCTCCTTCTATCTTGTACATATCATCGATGAATTTAGGTAGTTGTCCTGTGCCTACCATAATATCTCCTCTTACTAAAAAAGGTGGAAATATCTCTTTGTATCCATTTTTTTTAGTGTGTAAATCAAGCATAAAATTTATAAGTGCTCTTTCGAGAGATGCTCCAAGGGCTTTATTTAAGAAAAATCTTGAACCAGATAATTTACTTGCTCTTTCAAAATCAAGAATTCCTAAATTTTCACCTATTTCCCAATGAGTTTTTATTTCAAAATCAAATTTTCTTATCTCGCCAAATTTTCTTATCTCAACATTACTTTTTTCATCAAGACCTATTGGGACTGTTTCATGAGGTATATTAGGAATTCTTAAAACAATATCATTGAGAATATCTTCTGTCTCTTTTAATTTCTCTTTTAAATTTTCTATATTATCTGAAAGATTTTTTGATTCAAGAAGAAGTTCTCCAATATCTTCTCCTCTATTTTTCATCTCACCAATGATTTTTGATTTATTGTTTAATTCATGTTTTAAATCTTCAAATTCTTTTAATAAAGAGAGTCTTTCTTTGTCAATTTTTAAGAAATCATCAAGAATATTATCTGAATAACCTCTGTTTCTTAAAGATTCTCTTACAACTTCAGGATTCTTTCTGATAAACCTTACATCAAGCATCAACTCCTCCATTTAAATCAATAATAAATTTTTAATACATTTTTAAATTAAATCAAGTATATGTCATTAAAATAAAAATAGTGTACAGGGGGTCAGGCACCTTGTACACTATGAAGATTTTGGCTTCTCACCTTTAATATTATTGTTTTTTAACTTTAATAATCCTTCTCTTTTTAACTTATCTACAATTAAACCCATCTTCGCATATGTATATTTTTCACTTGTATCTTTAAAGCCAATTTCAATAAATTTATTTGATTCAATAAAAAATAGATATTGAATTATATTTGATATTCCTTCTGGAGCATCCCTATTTTTATCTATATATAAATCAATTACATCAATTGATGGAAGATCTTCCTCAAGGATTTCGCCATTTTTTACAAGATTTTTTAATTTTTCATATAACTCTTCTGTCTCTTTATGATTTTTAACAAGAACCATAACAACATCAGAATCGTATTCGATATCACCACCACCAGTTGAATGAAACATAGTTGGTCTATCTATTCCCTCATCATCAAGCCTACAACCTTCTTTATCAAGAGATGAAATTGCAACAATCGGAGATTTTAAAGATAAAGATAACATAGCAATTTTAGAAGATAACTCATCGACTTTTTCCTCAAGAGAGATTCTCGGAGATTCAAGTGGTATTTTCTGTATATAATCGAGAAAAATAACAACATTTTCACATCTATGACTTTGCATTATATTGTATGCATGAGCTTCTATTTTTTCAATTGTGTCTGAACTTCCACCTTCAATTATATATAAAAATGATGAATATTCCTGAAATCTTTTATATGCTTCTTCAAAACTTTTAAATTCATCCTCATCAAGATTTCCTGACATTAGTTTAACAGGATTAATATTAGATTCTTGAGATAAAATTCTTAAATTTAAAATTCTTGATGTCTGTTCCCATGAATAATAAAGAACAGGCACCCTTTCATTTTTAATTATATATGTTGAAAGGTGAAGTAAAAAATTTGTTTTCCCCCTTCTTGGTGCACCAGCTAATGCATAATAAAAACCAGGCCTAAGACCAAGAAGTGTTTTATCAATAGCCATAAATGGTTCAAGAGAAAATCCATGAAACCTTCTTTTTTCATAAATATCTCTTATTATATCTTTGATAACTATTTCTGAAGGAATAAGTTTTCTATGAAGCCTTTCAATAGCAATTTTCTGTAACTCTTCTGACATTGTAACAGAAAATTGGGATATATCTTCTGCTTTATGAGGCCCTCTTCTTTCAACAAAATCAGTTATTTCATCTGCAATATTGATTAATCTTCTTTCACCATTTCTTATCCTTAAAATATCAATATATGAAATTAATAGAGCAAGATTTGGAGTTTCAATTTTTTCCAATTCATCTAAAAGATTTTTAATTTCATTATCCATTACACCTTTTTTTTCAAGGTGCCTATATAATGTTTGAAAATCAAGGACTTCTGTTTCACCTCTTCCTTCATAGATATCAAATATTGCATTTAAAATTAAAGTTGTTTTTGGATCTTCAAAATATTCGCTTTTAAAATTCTCTGATAAACTTTTTGTTATTGCGAACCTATCAGCAATGAAACCCTTTAAAATTTTCTTTTCTATATCTATACTCATATTTAAATTATACTATAATGGAACAAAAATTGTTTTTTAAAACTCTAAATTTTTGAAACAAAAAGATGAAAAAGATGTTTATAATTAAAAGGAGGTAAATATGAAAAAAATA
>JAKPCM010000011.1 GCA_029553255.1 Caldisericota bacterium
AAAAAAATTAAAACTAAAATTTTAGAAATATATAATGGACCTATTAAATTTCTTAAAGATGGATTTACTACAACCTGTGGAATACCAGCAGTTAAAGTTCCAGCAGGGCATATTTTACAGAAAAGAGTTTCACTTGTTATTAGTGGTCCAACAATAACTAAAATTATTAGAAAACCATATTTTGTCCAGAAAAGATAAGGAATCTTTGGTTTCATTTTAAATTTTGTCTTTATTTTAAAAAGTAAATCTTGAAAAAAACCAAAAGGACACATAAAACCACAGGAGAGTTTTCCTAAAAAAATATAGATTAATGAAATAAAACCAACAGTATAAAATGGAATATCTCTTACAACAATTAAATGCTGTATTGTACCAACTGGACAAGCACCAGTTGCAAGTGGACAGGAATAGCAATGTAAAACTGGCATAGGTACTCTTTTTAAAATGTTAGATAAAAAGGGGAGGTTAAAAAAAATTGTAAAGATAGTTTGTGTTAGAACTCTTAATCTATTTGTGAATAAATTTTTAATTTTTTTCAAAATTATAAAAAATTATCAATCTATACCTATACAAGAAAAACAAATTAAAACAGCATTTTTAAAAACTTCAAGATACTCTTTATTAAAAATCCCATAGATTATTAATAGAACAAAAATAATTATTAAAAGAGGTCTAAAATCAAATTTTTTCTTCAAATCTTTTTAATAAATTTAAAATGATAGTTTCTTAATTATTTCTGGAAGCATAAAAGGAAGATCATCTGGAGTCCTTGAAGTGATTATATTTCCATCAATCACAACCTCTTTATCAATAAATTCAGCACCAGAATTTATAACATCATCTTTTATTGAAATAGTTGAAGTTATTTTCTTCCCTTTTGTAATCTCAGCTGAAATCAGCACCCAGGCACCATGACATATTGATGCAACAACTTTTCCTTCTTCATGCATTTTTCTCACAAAATCTGTAACTGATTTGTGTGTTCTTAAATGGTCAGGACAATATCCACCAGGGATAAAAACAGCGTCAAAATCTTTTGTATCTATTTCTTTGCTTGTTAAATCAGGCTTTACTGGGAGTCCTCCATTTTTTCCATAATAAACTTCAATATTTGGAGCAACTATTTTTACCTCTGCTCCCTCTTCTTTAAATCTGTAATATGGATACCAAAACTCAAATTCATTGTAAAGTTTTTCAACAAATATTGCTAATCTTTTTCCTTTTAATTTCATAAAAACCTCCTTAATTAATTATAATTAAAATGATAACAATTTCAAAATTTCAAAAAATCTAATAATTTGTCCTTTATTTTATCAAAAACTTTCTCAGCTTCAATAAAATTTTTTTCAATTGCTCTTGATGAAAAATCAAGAGCAAAGGGTAACCTCTTTTCAGGATAAATTAAAAAAATCATTCTATCCCTGTATCTAAAAATATTTTCATCAATAGTTTCAAATTTATCTATCTCTTTAAATGTTAAATTTTGAGTATATTCTTCAACAATATAGTTTATTGGAGAAATCAAAAAATAGAATGGATTTATTTTATATTTTTTCAAAGGTTCATGAATGATAGCCAAAATTTTATCTTCTTTTGAACTTTCGATTAAAAAATCTAATGGAAGTGTGTATTTAACTCCTCCATCAAGAAGAGTCATACCATTGTATTTTACTTCAGGAAATATTTTTGGTATTGCGCTTGTTCCGAAAATTGCATATTTTAAATCTTCTTCATTTTCGATTTTTTTAAATTTTGCATCTTTTATAAATATATCTTTGTTTGTGAAGATGAGTGGCCCATCGTCTTTAATTATAGAAACAATCAATGTAAGAGAATCACTTTTTTTAAATTTTTGAAATAGGCCTTGTTCTTTAATTACTTCATCAATGAGTTTATTTAAATTTTTTACATTATATTTTAATTTTAATGGCTCATAATATATAAAATTTCCATACTCTTTAATCTCAATCCAAATTGAATAGAGATATTCAAAACCACCAAAAGAGAGTGGAATAATGTTAATTCCACCAACAGATGAACCTGAAAGAGCTTTAAACTCTAATTCTTTATAATAATTTTTAAGTTCAAATAGAAATTTAACTCCAAATGCACCTTTAGCCCCTCCCCCTTCCCAACATAGTGAGACCATCTCTTATCTCCCCTTAGTGTACAAGGAGACTGTCTCCTTGTACACTAAGTAATAAGAGAAGAGATGACCTCAAATGCATAATCAAGTTCCTCTTTTTTAACCTCTCCCATATGACCCATTCTAAAACATTTACCTTTTAAATCCTTTAATCCACTTGCAACAGTTACTCCTTTATCACTCAAATCTTTTCTAAATTTTTCATCATCGATCCCTTCTGGATATAGAAAAATAGAAAGTGTTGGAGCAAGATAATTTTTATTTCCAAAAACCTTAAATCTTATACTTTCCATTTTTTCTCTTATATAATCTGCATTTTCAAAATGTCTTTTATATCTTTTTTCAAGACCTTCAGATAGAATAATCTCAAGAGATTTTTTAAGACCAAAAACATAGTTTGTGTTATGAGTTGCAAAATATTTTGTTGGATCATCCATAGTTACTTTCCATCTTAAAAGGTCTCCATAATAGTATCCAATTTTTCCTAAAGATTTTCTCTTATTTAAACCTCTTTCTGAAACTGCTAAAATTGCAAGGCCTGGTGGAACTGATAAAGCTTTCTGAGACCCAGTTAAAATAATATCAATCCCCCATTTATCCATCTTTTCTTCAACTCCAGCAGTTGCGCAAACTCCATCAAGTATAACAAGAGAATCGGGTGAAACTTCTTTAATTACCCTCATATAATCATCAACTGGAGCAAGAATACCAGTTGAAGTGTCAACTTGTGTAATTGTAACAACCTCATAATGTTCTTTTTTTAACTTATCACTGATTAAATTTAAATCTATAATTTCTCCCCATTTACTCTGGATAGAATCAAATTGAAAACTATCTTCATCGAGTATCTCTAAAAATCTATCACCAAAAAAACCATGAGATAGAACTAATGCTTTTTCATTTTTAGTCAACAAATTTTTTATTGCAATCTCCATCGCAATTGTTCCAGAACCGGGAATTATAAAGATAGAGCCATTTTTGGTACCAAAAATCTCTTTAAGATATTCAATTGATTTTTCTATATAACCCGCGAACTCTTTGCTTACATGTGATATTGGTTGTTTTGCGATCTCTTTCAAAACCTCTTCATTTACTGGTGTCGGACCTGGAATAAGTAATAATTCTTTCATTTTTTCACCTCCTTATTTATAAATTGAATTAATTAACAATATTAGTATCTCACTATAATTATTATACCTTTATTTTAAATTCAAAAAAACTAAAAGATAACTATGATTAAAATGAGACCAAGAGCAAATAAATAAAGTGAAAAATAGATAAATTTTTTATTCTTTACAAATCTATAAAAAAGGTTAATAGAAAGAACACCAAAAATAAAAGAAAATAGAAAACCTAAAATTAAACTTGAAGTGTTCATTGGAAATGGATTTTTTATATACTCATATGTTTTATATAAAAAGGATAGAAGAATTGCTGGTATTGATAGAAGAAAAGAGTATTTAAAAGCATCCTCCTCTTTCACACCAACAAGAAGAGATGATATAAATGTAAAACCACTTCTTGAAATTCCAGGTAAAATAGCTATGCCTTGAAACAAACCGATTATTACAGCATCATAGAATGATATAGTATTTAATGTTTTTGTTCTCTTATTTTTAAGATAAAAGAAAAGAAGAAAAAATGAGGTTATCATAAAAAAGAATGGAAGATATGAAAACTCCTCAAAACTTTTTTCAAAATATGAATTAAAAATTAAATATAAAATGCCAGTTATAAGAGTAGATAGTATTATTAGAAAAATCAATTTATAATTTTTTATATTTTGGATTATCAATTTTCTGAAATATATTAAAACAGCAATAAGTGTCCCAAGATGTAAAATTAAATCAAAAAGAATTGATGGCGGTTCAATGTTTAATATTTTTGAAAAAAGTAAAAGATGACCTGATGATGAAATTGGTAAAAATTCAGTTAAGCCCTGTACTATTCCTAAAATTATACTATGAAAGTTGTTCATTGTTCAATTAATTTTTTTACCTCATTCTCGATATCAGAATATATTTTTTTATTATATAAAGGTATTACATAACTTTTAATCTTTTCTAATGACTTATAAATATCATCTTTTGAATTAATAGAATCTATTATATCATCAACTTTTTTTATTCTATCTTTCAATATTTTTTTTGAAATCTCTTTGATTTCACCTTTTATTTTCTCAAGATCATATTTCAAAAATGATAATTTAACAGGTTCAAATTTTCTATCTTTGTCAATAGTGTGAAGAGTTATTGAAGAATTTTCCATCATAATTAATTTTGCAAACGATACAATAGACATTGAATCACTTTCAATTGATATTGGTGATTCAAGAAATATTTCTCCGTCTTTAACATCCTCAATCATTCCATCATATAAAATAATAAAATCAGACAAATTGTTTGATATTGTTAGGATTCCAGTTAACTTTTTTTCAGCTATAGATTCAATAAATTGTGAAAAATCAATAACTTTTGCATCAAGGTCTTTATAAAGCGTCTCTCCAAAGTATAAAGATAGAATTGGTATAATGGCTTTTCTGTCTATTTTATAAAAATATATATCGCCCTCATTGTTTGATAAGAATTTTTTCTCGCCTTCATCTCCAACAATTTTATTTTCATTTTCATAATATATTTTAAATATCGCTTCACTTGAAAGAAAATATATTAAATAAAAATCTGATTTATCTTCCCATAAAAAAACTCCATCAATATTTTTGAATGAATCATAAATAAATTCAAGATTTAAATATTTATTTCTCTCCTCTAATTTTATAGTACCAAAATTTCTTCCAATCTTTTTTATAATATCTAAATCTTTCATCATTCCTCCTATTTAATGACATCTCCATTTTTAATTGATAAATAGATTAAATCCAAACCATCAACATTATTATCTGAAAAAATATCAAAATTATCTGAAAAAAGTTTGTTTTTATAATCTACTCCAAAATGTTTTGAAAAAATATAAAAATCTTTTTTATTGACAAATTCATCTCCATTATAATCAAATTTTTTATCTCTATATATAATAATATTTTGAGAATTTGAATCTATAAAATATTCTTTTCTATCAATCTTTTTAAAAATTATTGAATCCCCTTCTTTTACTTTGAAAATTGCTATATTCCTATATTTATCATAATATTTTGCTTTTTCTGGTTCTAAATTATTAGAGAATCTCAAAATAATATTTTTTTCTTTTCCAAAATATATAAGTTCAATTTTTTCTTCATACTCTTTTTTGAAAAGATAAGAAATATCATCACTTTCTATCAATCTTATCTCTTTTTCATAATTCAATTCATCGATTCTAAATATCTCATCAATTTCTTTTGTTTTATAGATAAAGCCATCTTGAAAAGAATTATATTTTGCTAAATCAATATCTTTTTTACAATCTTCACCTTTTAATAGATTGTATTTTAAAAAAATTGAATCATTTTCAAAGGAAGTTTCTGAATATCTTGAAGATGATAAAGAAAAAGAATCATTTTCAAGAGCATAATTTAATGTAGGATCTCCAAAAAGGTTAAATGTAAATGTGTTCATCTGTGCGGCTTCGATTGGGTCTTCTTTGTCATTTTCAAAATAATTTTTATGATAATCGACCATACTATTCCAAAAAGCCTCTCCTACTGTTTGGTGCGAATCTATAAAATTTTTAACAAACAGATAGTTTATTGTGAGTAAGCCACCATCTTCTGGACCCTTCCAATATGTTGGTCCCCATGAAATTCTTGTTGCTCCAATATAAGCACTCCCACCTTTTGATAAAAACTCTCTCGAAAGATTTATTTCGCTTTCAGGATATGCTGTTAAACAAGATGATGCAAAGACTACCCCACCTTTTAAACCCTCTGGAATATCAGCTACATTAAAGAAAATATAGGTTTTTGATTCATTTTCACTAAATTTATAATCTGAATCATTGTCATTCCAAACCATCCTCGCTACTGAATATGGGTTTCCATGTGCGCTTATATTTATAAATCCAATGGTTTTCTCATTTAAAAGATTTGAAATGTTTTTATTTGGTAATGTAAAATCACTTATATATGCTGATGGCAAAGTTCCTTCATTTTCGTAAACCCTTATAGGTGAAATACTATTTTTTATTATAAAATCGTCAATTATTTTCTCCATAAAATCTGCACCATCTTCATTTTCAAGGTCCCTGTCATACCATTTTTCTCCCTTAAAAGCAAGATAAGCACCAATTAACAAAGCACTGTTTTTTTCATTAAAAGGTTTTTTCTCAAACTCCACAAGAGATGAAAAATATTTATCAAGCGACAACTGATTATCAAGAGGAATTCTACCAACTAAAACATAAGGTTCTATTTCTATATTATCATCAGGATATTCTCCAAACTTTCCGTCATTATCTTTATCAAAATCTTCAAAAGGATCGACAAAATAAATATCAGATGGAGTATCTACAAGGTCTTCATCAAATTGATCATGAATATTATCTCCTCTTGGAGTTAATCTTTTCATAGGAAATGATTTATCTGAACCGACTATCAGTAGGTATTTTATACTCATTTTTTCTAAATTTTCTCTCAAATAATTTCTCAAACTCTCGTCTTTATCACCATTTAGAGAATTGATATTTAAAACTTCTATATTGAAACCTTCACTTTCTTTAAGTTCTTTATATTTTGAAAAAGAAGGTGGAAGTTTCGATGCTTCGAGAACTAAAATTGTATTCCTTTTTTCACTATAGGATTTTGAAGGAAAATATAAAAAAGTAAAAATAAAAATGATACTAAAGAAAATTATTTTTCTATAATAAGAGTTAATTATCAAAAATCCTCCTTTATATAGTTTAATAGAATTATATGAAATTTTAATCTATTTTTCTACTATGGAACTTTTGGACAAGCATTTGATAATGTTATTATCATCACGATATTTTTTGAACTTGTCATCTTATATACATCATTTAATAATTTGAATAACTCATCTTCTTCTGCCCATAATATTGTTGCAAAGGAGTTAATTTCATATTTAATGCCTCTTTTTCCTAACTCCTCCCAAAAAATATTAAGTGTATCAGTTATTGTTTTTTCTCTCAAAGGATAGATACTGATTTGAGCACCAACCATAACTCACCTCCTTTCTATAAAAACTATGTCATTTTGGTGTCAAACACCATATTGATATTTTAAGGTTTCTTAACAAGAATATAAGAAATGGCGCCAGAAAAAGTGAATATTTTTCCAAAAACTCTTTCCCAAAAATAGGGAAAGAGTGGATTCCATGGAGGGATAAAAGTACATGTTCCTATTTTCTCAATTTTCCATTTATAATTAAAAAACCTTAAAAGATTTTTCGGTGAATAAAATTTACCTTTATTAAAAACATAATCCTTTATAAAAATACCTTTTAATCTTCTCACAAATGCCCATAAAGAGAGAGAATTTAATGTTATTAACAAAAATTCTCCATTCTTACTTAAAATTCTATAAACCTCTTCAATAAGTTCTTCTGGTTTTTTTAGAAACTCTATCGATGTCATAGAAAAAGCAAAATTAAAGGATTCATTATCAAACGGTAACTTTTTATTTAAATCATACTTAATAACATCAAATCGTCTTTCTTTTGCTATTTTAAGCATCTCGTCTGAGATATCAATACCAACAATTTTATAACCTTTATCCTTTAAAATTTTTGTAAATAGACCAGTTCCTATTCCAAGATCAATAGCATATTCATGAGATGATTTTTTAATTAAATTTTCTATACAATTTTTTTCACTAATATAAATTTTTCTACCTAAAGGAGTTTCAAACCAACTATCATACTTATTTGCAAGATTATTGAAAATCTCTTTTTCCATTTAGTTAATATTTTCAACAACTAAAGCTATTCCTTGACCACCTCCAATGCATAAAGAAACAACTCCATATTTACCACTTCTTCTTTTAAGTTCATGTAAAATTTTAACAACAAGAATTGCTCCTGTTGCTCCAATTGGATGACCTAAAGCAATAGCACCTCCATTAACATTTAATTTTTCATCAGGAATTTTGAGTTGTTTCTGTACTGCAATAGCAATCGCTGCAAAGGCTTCGTTTATTTCAAAAAGATCAATGTCATCAATTTTTAAATTTGCTCTCTTCAAACTTTTTTCAATTGCATAAATGGGTGCAATTCCAAAATAGTTAGGATCAACTGCTGAGATTCCAAAAGAGACTACTTTAGCCATAGGTGAAATATTGAACTTTTTTAGAATTTCATCATTCGAAATAATCATACAAGCTGCTCCACTATTTAGACCAGGAGAGTTTCCTGCAGTTATGGTTCCATCTTTTTTAAATGCTGGCTTTAATTTTGATAATTTTTCTATAGTTGTATCACTTCTTACTGATTCATCAAAATCAAAAATTTTATCATCAGAAATAGGTATTGGAACAATTTGATCTTTAAAAACCCCTTCACTTAAAGCTTTTGATGCTTTCTTTTGACTTAAAAAGGCGAATTCGTCCTGTTCTTCTCTTTTAATCCTATATTCAGGAACAAGATATTCATCTGTTATCAAACCAGAATGTTTGTTTGTGAAAGCATCGTTTAAACCATCAAAAATCATTGAATCGTAAAGAATTCCATCTCCCATTTTGTAACCCCATCTACCTTTTGCAACTAAATATGGTGCCATATCCATATTTTCCATTCCGCCTGCTAATACAACTTTTGAATAGCCACTTTCTATCTCCATTATTCCAGAAATTATTGCTTGTAAGCCCGAACCGCAAACTCTATTAACAGTCATTGCTGGAACATTATTTGATATTCCACCAAAAATAGCTGCTTGTCTTGCTGGATTCATCTTTTCACCTGCAAGAACAACATTTCCTATTATCACATCATTAAATATTTCGGAATCTATATTTGTTTTTTTAATAATCTCTTTTATTACATATCCAGCAAGATTCGGTGCTGGAATATCTTTTAAACTTCCTCCATATTTTCCAATTGCTGTTCTAAGAGGAGAACTTATAAAAACCTCTCCCATTTTTAACCTCCTTTATATTGAAAAACTATTTAACAAAAATTATTTTATAAAATATTTAACTTCTTTGCTTCAAAAGTCAGATAGTCCCTGAAATCTGGATGTGCAATATTGATAATTGAAAGCGCTCTTTCTCGTGTACTTTTTCCTTTGAGTTTTGCAACACCAAATTCAGTAACTATTATATCAACATCTTGCCTTGGAACTGTTACATTGCTTCCTTCAGGAAAAGCTGGAACGATGGTTGAAATTGAGCCATTTTTTGCAGTTGATCTTGAAGCTATTATTCCCATGCCACCTTTAGACATCTGAGCGCCTCTATGCATATCAAGTTGTCCGCCGGTACCTGTATATTGTTTTGGGCCAAAAGATTCTGAACAAACTTGACCTGTTATATCTATTGTAAGAGATGTATTGATACTAACCATTTTGTTGTTTTTTCTAATAATATATGGATCATTTACAATTGAACCTCTATGAATTTCAACTGACAAATTGTTGTTAATGAAATCATACAATTTTTGAGTTCCTAGGGCAAAAGCCCCGACTGTCTTATCCTTCCAGATTGTTTTTTCTTTATTTGTAACAACTCCTTTCTCAACCAAGTCAACCATTCCATCTGTTAACATCTCTGAATGTATTCCTAAATTTTTCTTTTCCATAATAAATTTTGTAATAGCATTTGGAATTCCACCTATACCAAGTTGAATAGTAGAACCATCCTCAATTAAATCACTTATATATTCTCCAATTTTCCTTTCAGTTTCTGAAGGTTCTATAGATGGAAATTCAACTAAAGGAGTATTAAATTCAGTTATAAAACTAACATCATTAATATAAACATTTGTATCACCGAAAGTTTTTGGGAGGTTTTCGTTTACTTCTAAAACTGAATATTTTGCATTTTCAACCATCTCCTTCTCATAAACAAGACAAAGTGACATCGAGAAAAAACCTTTATTATCCATTGGAGTTGCTGAACCAATATAAAAATCAATTTTTTCATTTTTTATTTTTTCTATACCTGCACTGTGTAAATTATTTGGAATATATGATAACCTTCCTTCATTGTAGACTTTTCTTTCAAAATCTGATAAATACCAACTCTCTGCTATAAAACTCGCATTTTCTCTATTTGAATATTTTAAATATTCATAATCTTTTAAAAGTAAGCAGGTTATTATTTTAACATTTTGAACTCTATCTTTTATTTTATGGACATTGGACAAAAAACCAATAGGTTGTGCTGCAGCCATTCCAACAACTATTGTATCTCCACTCTTTATCTTATCCAATAGTTCATCGATTGAAACAAATTTTCTTTTATATGATTCAATATTATTCATTTTTCCCTCCTACTAAAAATTTATTTAAACCATGCATTATAAAATTTAAGACAGTAATAACTGAATTTTTATCAATTTCACCATTTTTTTTAAAGACAAACTCCTTCATACCAATTGTATGTCCAACACCCATTAAGGAGTATGAAAGAACTTCTGGATTTATATCTATGATTATTTCTTTTTCTATTCCCTCTGTTAATCTTTTTGTATATGCAACCGCAAGTCTTTTATAATACCAGATACCAGTTTCTTTATCAACAAATTCAGATTCTCTAACTATTCTATATCTAAATCCAAAATTTTTGAATAGATAGAAAAAGGCTTGGAAACCAGCATTTTCTATATCTCTTCTATCAGAATAGTCCTTTATGTAAATATTTGTGTAATCTCTTAAAGATTTATTTATAAATTTTACAACCTCTTTAAGAATTTCCTTTTTGTTTTCAAAATATTTATATATTGTTCCAATTCCTACTTTTGACACTCTTGCTATTTCTGAAATATGGGTATTAGAATAGCCTTTTTTTCCAAAAAATTTTTCACTTGATTTCAAAATTATTTCTTTAGTTTTTTCACTTTTCTTAGAAAACTCTTTTTTGTCCTGATCCCCATTGAATTCTTTTTCTTTTAATAAGTATGGTTCAAAATCACCTTTTTTATCAATACCATTAAATATAAATTTTAAAATTGATTTTATCTTTTCATCATCAATTTCTTTTTCCTCCCAAAAAAGGTAATTTAGTATGATAAAATAATAAGAACCAATTATCGAGTAAGATAATATTTCAACGTTATCATTTGAAATTTTCTCTTTCAATATATCTTCTAATATTTTTGCAATCTTATCATAGAACTCTCTTGATAAATCAATATTCACAAATTCAGCTTCTCTAAAAATGTCAAAGATATCTTTATTTTCTTTTACAAAATCAATATATTCTCTAATAAAAAATTCTATTTTCTTCTCTATATCATCATAATTTTTTAAATTATCATTTATTCTCTTTATCAATTTTTCTTCAAAATCTCTAATTATAAAATTATAAAGGTCTTTTTTATTCTTAAAATATCTATACAATGTGGAATTTTTTAATCCAACTACATCAGCGATTTTTAAAATAGAACTATTATTAAAGCCATTTTCTTTAAAAATTTTTATTGCAGAATTTATTATCTTTTTTTTGGTCTCTTCACCCTTTTTTGAGAATGTCTTATATGCCATTTACCTTTTTCAAATTCCTTTCAATTCTAAAAATTATTTCAGAAAGGCCTCTTGGCAGGAAAAGAACAACAAGAATAACTACTATTCCAAAAATCACACTTGATAAAAGTTCAAGCTTACTGCCTATAATTAATGGTAGGAATATCCAGAATAAAGAAGCTAAAATAGGACCCCATAATGTACCAAGGCCACCTATTATTGTAATTGCTAATAAGTTAATGGAAAGTGGCAAAGCAAAATTACTTGGATGAAGATATGAAATATCATGTGCATAAAGTACACCACTTAATCCTGCAAATACTGATGCAAGAATAAAAGCAAGGAGCTTTGCATTTGATATATTCACTCCAACAGATAAGGCACCAACTTCTGAATCTCTCATAGCTATCAAAGATTTACCACTTTTACTTTTTATGAAATTCCTTGAAATAAAATATGTTAGTAAAAAGAAAAACAAAATCAGATAGAACTTAGAAGAGTATGACTCTAATTCAAATCCAAATAAATCAAAAGTAGGTATATTTCTAAATCCTTGATCTCCACCAGTTATACTCATTCTTCTTAGAACATCTCCTACAACATTTCCTAATGCCATAGTTGCAATTGCAAGATAAAATCCTTTAAGTCTAAGAGATGGAAAGCCTACGATTAAACCAAAAATCGCAGAAACAACGATACTTATTATTAAAGCTATTATAAATGGAAAGTTATAATGTACTACAAAAATTGCAGATGTATAGCCACCTATTGCCATAAAAGCAGCATGACCAAGAGATATCTGACCTCCTATACCAAGAAGAAGATTTAATCCTTGAGCAGAAATACCATAAATCATAACAAGATTTAGATAACCAATTATTGAAGGTGTTTCTCTGAGAATCAAAGGGAGGAAAAGAACCAAAATTAATAAAATATATGGGATAAATTTTTTCATCTATGCCCTCCTTACCTCTCTTTTTCCAAATATACCCTGAGGTAAGAATAAAAGAACAAGAACAATTAAAATAAGAGAAAAACTATCCTTAATTTGAGGGATATAAAAAGAGACTAAATTTTCAATCATACCTAATAAAAATCCTCCAAGTACACTTCCTATAATCGAATTCATTCCACCAAGAACAGCTGCCATAAAACCTTTAAGTTGTATAACAACCATAAAATGTGGTTCGAGGGTCTGTCTTCCAGCAACAAGAATTCCTGAAACGCCAGCTATAGCAAATGCTGCCATCCATATGAATAGATAAATAGAATTAATTGGAATTCCAAGAATCCTTGCACCAAATTCATCTTCAGCAAGACTCCTTGCTGCTATGCCAATTTTTGTTTTATATAATATTATAAAAAGAACTATCACTATAATAATTGAAACAATAAAAGTAAATAAATCATGTTTATCTATAATAACTCCAAAAATTTGTAATGGATCTCCACTAATTGCTTTTGGAAACAAAAGAGGCATAGTACTAAAAGTGTAACCTACAAATCCTTCAAAAATCATAGTTAAAGCTAATGTTATCATAACCATACCAAGATGGGAGGTTTTTCTCGCTCTACTCATTAAATATTTTTCGAATAAAAAACCTAACAAAATTCCTATTAATATAACTATAACAAAAACAACTGGGTAAGGTATTTGTCTTGCTAACATAAAGAAGGCGAAATATGCAAGAAGCATACCCATATCTCCCTGTGCAAAATTCATAACAAGAGTGGTTGATAAGATCAATACGATTCCCATACTTGTCAAACTATATATAGCACCAGTAATTAATCCTCTAATTAAAAGATTCAATAAAATCATCTCTACCTCCCTAAATATAACTTCTTAACTTCTTCTTTTTCTATTAAATCTTCACTTTTTCCAGATAAAACAATTTTTCCGTTGACCAATATGTAAGATCTATCAGAAATTTGAAGTGCTTTCTTTGCATTTTGTTCAACAAGAAGAATCGGCAAAGATTCATTTTGATTTAATGTTTTTAAAGTTTCGAAAATTGTTGAAACCAATTTCGGTGATAACCCAAGCGATGGTTCATCAAGAAGAAGTAGTTTTGGCTTAGACATTAAACCTCTTCCAATTACAAGCATCTGTTGCTCTCCACCAGATAGACTTCCAGCTTTACTATTCAACCTCTCTTTAAGAATGGGAAAAATAGTTGTGACATAATCCATCTGTTTTTTAACTTCATTTTCTTTTAAAAAATATCCTCCAAGTATCAAATTCTCTTTTATCGTAAGATTTGGAAATATATGTCTTCCCTCTGGTATATGTGTTACTCCCATTTTAACAATTTGGGATGGGTCCAAATCATTAATCACTTTATTGTTTAGTGTTATAACACCTTTTTTTGGCTTCAGAATCCCTGAAATAGTTTTAAGTATAGTAGATTTACCAGCACCATTTGAACCAAGAATTGAAACTATCTCTTTTTCTTTAACCTCAATTGATATTCCATGAATTGCTTCAACAGGTCCATACGAAACATATAGTTCTTCTATTTTTAACATCTATGCCTCCCCTAAATAAGCTTCTATAACATTTTTATCATTAGCTATTTCAAGTGGCTTTCCTTCACTTATCTTATTACCAAAACTCATAACAGTTATATAATCTGAAATATCCATAATTAATTCCATATCATGTTCGACTATTAAAAGAGTTATCCCTTTATCTCTTAATTTCCTTAATATTTCTCTGAAATAGATTTTTTCTTCTGTATTTAAACCTGCAGCAGGTTCATCAAGAAGTAAAAGTTTCGGATTTGATATTATAGCTCTTCCAAGTTCAACAAGTTTTTGTGTTCCATAAGGTAGAAAAGATGGATAGTAATATATGTATTGCGTTAAATTTAAAAGGGTTAAAACTTCCTGAATCTTTTCTGTTACTCCTTTACTTTTAAAAACATCGAAACCAAAAATATCTTTTATAAAATTACTTTTAAGTTTTCTATATAAACCAAGTTGAATATTTTCAATCACATTCAAAGTAGGAAAAAGACTCAAATTTTGATATGTTCTTGATAATCCAATATTCACTAAATTGTAAGTTGAAATTTTTTTTAAATTATAATCTAAAAAAAATATGTTTCCTTTGTAATTAACAAAATTATAAATTGCATTGAAAACAGTTGTTTTACCAGCTCCATTAGGTCCTATTAAAGCATGAATTTCTCCTTCTTTTACCTCCATATTAAAATTATTAACTGCTATTAAATTTCCAAATTCTACTGTTAAGTTTTCTATCTTAAGCAAAAATATCACCCCTTTCAAATTAAAAAAAGGGAGGGATTTCCCCTCCCTTTAACTATTCTTATGGTTTCTGATAAACTGAAATCCAATCTGAAACTTTAACTAATTGCCCATTTTCAACTCTCATAAAGAACATAGAATATTTTCCTGATCTTTCATTTGGTCCATAACTTATATCTTTTGCAACATATCCACTCCACCCATAGAAAGTTTCAAGAGCCCAAACTATAGAATCTCTTGTTGGATAAGGACCTGATCTTTTCAATGCTTCAACAAATATTTCACCTGCAACAAAACCAGCAACAGCATAAGCATATAAAAGTGGGTTATCTTTTGGATAATATTTTGTCCAAATTTCAAAGAATTTTTGAACTCCAGGATCTTCTGGATTTGAAAAATCAACCCAACCTGTTATATATACATTTTCTGCTGCTTCACCTGCTGCTGCAACAATTCCAGCATGTGAATATGGAAGGAATATTTTTTGAGTTAATCCTAATGATTTTGCTGTTTTTAAAATATTTGAAGCAATTGCACTATCTGTGGGTTCATAAACAATTAAAGCATCTGCGTCACTTTGTTTTACTTTAAGAAGATATGATGTGAAATCTGTTTCTGTTCCAGGGAATGGTGATTTTACAACAAGTTCTCCGCCAAATCTACTGATTCCCTGATCAACACCTACACTTCCTTCTCTTCCAGCATCATCATCACGGTAAAGTAAAGCAATCTTTTTCAATTTGAGATCATCAACTATATATTTAACAAAGATTTGTCCCTCATTTGTATAGTTTGGCTGAACTGCAAAAACATATTTTTTTGGAGGAATAGCAAGAGCCGATACACCAGAACCTTGATATACAAATGGAACTCCTTTTCCATTTAGATAATCCATAACCGCAAGACAACCTGGTGTTCCCAACCCTCCAACTATTGCAAATACTTTATCTTCTTCAACCATCTTTTTAACACCTGTTACTGTTAGTGCGGGGTTAAATTGATCATCATATGAAATAACTTTGATTTTTCTACCATATACACCACCTTGATCATTTATCCAGTTGATATAAGATAGAAGTCCATGATTAAATGGAGCACCAATTATTGCAACTGGTCCTGTTAAAGCTGAAAATGT
>JAKPCM010000013.1 GCA_029553255.1 Caldisericota bacterium
CTTTTAATTTCTGAAAGTTTGTTGTAAAGCGTTAAAACTGCTTCCTTTTCGTAAAACAACAAATCATCTTCGGTGAGCTCTTCCTTTTTCTCATAGATAAAATCTTCGACAAAATCATTTAACAAATTGATTCCGTTAATCAAAATATCAATGATTTTATTGTCCCTTTCAATGAAAACTTCTGTAATATTTTCATGATTAAATTGTTCATTTTCATTTATTTGCGGATGATGTATTAAGTTAACATTTTTAACTTCATCGAACAAATAATACCATTGCAACTGCGGTTGATAAATTTCAATCGTTTTATCGATAGAATTTTTCGTGCATTTACATTCATGAACATTTCCGTTTAAAAAAAAGTCTGCATGCGCAAAAATCGAAAAATTAAGATTTGTTTTCAATGTTAAAAGTTTTTCCTTTTCGTAATCAAATCTTTCTTTCAGAAAAACATTTTCGTAAAAATCCTCGAACAAATGCCCATTTTCCATCGCCTGATTGACAAATGAAGGAA
Organism: Caldisericota bacterium; assembly: GCA_029553255.1. Lineage (GTDB taxonomy): Bacteria > Caldisericota > Caldisericia > B22-G15 > B22-G15 > JAAYUH01. The sequence goes on from JAKPCM010000013.1 coordinate 515, forward strand.
TAAATTCCTTTTGTCCAGTCATCACCGCCAGACGCTCTTTGTCGGTATTTGTTAAAGATTGTAAACCCCCCAGTCCGACTTTGTAAACCATAGCGGCATCGCTGCCTCCCAGTCCCATTTCTCTTGTTCGTTTTAATTCGTTAAATTGCATAGTTGTAAATTTTTAAATTGTTAATAATAAATATTTGTCTTTAAATTCCTTTAAAGACATGTTTACTGTAATAGGCTGTTTTAAATTTGTTAAAAAAATATCAAGTTCTCCAATACTTAAATATTCTTCTATACATTCAATAAAATTTATGTTTATTAAAACACTTATTCCATTTTTTTTTGTTACTTCAATAAATTGCATAGTTGTAAATTTTTAAATTGTTAATAAATAAATTTAAGTTAAAGTAATTTCGTATGTTCCATGATGATTACCATTTTTAAATTCCCTTCTTAATTCGATGTAACCAGACTCGGACGCCGAAATTGTGAATTTGTGTTTCATTGCAAAAGAAACTATTTCAGGCTTATAATGACCTTGTAATTTTAAAGAAATAATATTACACTGTAAATTATAAAATTCAAATTCGTTAAACATTTTAACGATTGCATTTAATCGCCTGAAATTTTCTTTCATTCTTTTCTTGTAATCAAATTTTTCCATGATGTTAATTTTTTAAAAGTTAATAATTCAATAATTTTTCGATTGTTTCTTTACTTAAATTGAAATGTTCGTTGATTTCATTCAGGTTTATAATCCCTTGTTTCAAAGCGATTTTCAGCTTTTTAAATTCAGTAGAATCAAGTTCTAAATCTCTTTTGATTTTGTTAGAATTTTCTAAATTTTCTCCGTTCACATTTTCGGAATTTTTACACGTTTTAAACGTTTTTTTCAATTCAGAAAAGGCATTTTCTACTTCTATTTCAGCTTGCCGAAATGCTTCGGCTGGCGGTGTGCCGTTCAATTCGTATTCTATCCCGAACCGAACCGTTTCAAAATTTCCCAAATTTTTAACAATCTGAAATGTGATTGTTAAAGGGGTTAGCTTGTTTTCTTCTTCCATAACTTTGAATTTTAAATGTTAATTATTTTGTTCTCTTAACTCTGTTAAATCTTTCAAATAGAATTGATAAAGCGTTGAAATTATTTCATTAATGACACCGCTTGTTAAAATATAGTCGCAAAATTCAGAATAATTTTTTTTGAATTTTTCAGGTACAATTATTTTTGCTTCCAATTTTGAATTTAGACGTGTATTATAACATATTTCAATGTTAAATCTATCATCTAATTTAACAACACTGTTGAAAGTGTTAAATAAATATCCGTTAAAAGTGTTAAATAAATATCCGTTCAAAATCTCTAAATCTGTTTTATTCATTTTAAGTTATTTTAAATTTTTAAATGTTAGTAATAGCTTGTCAGGGGCAATTCGATTGCCAGCATCACGCCGTTGCCTGACAATTTTTAGTATTAGAATCCTTCTTTTGCAGCGATAATTAAATCTTCTGCTGTAAAATCGTTTTCTGCTGCTACTTCTGCTAATCGATTATACAGTTTCTCTGTATCTACATAATCTAAAACGTCTCCTTTTGTTCCTTCGTCGAATTGTCTCAATGCAGCAATAATTTCGTTTCTGTTTAATTCTGTTGTTTTCATAGTCGTAAAATTTAAATTGTTAGTAATTTGATCCCGCTCGAAGTGCCAAACTTCTCATTTTCTTATTCTCAGAAAATTAAAGCGGGTTAAATTTTTATGCGAACAAAAATTCGATTGCTTCTTTCGTTATTTTCTTTACTGTACCTTTGTTGTCGCACCTATTTAGTGCCAAATCGATTGCGTCTTCTATTTCGCGATCTGAAAAAGC
>JAKPCM010000015.1 GCA_029553255.1 Caldisericota bacterium
TCTTCATCTTCAAAATATCCAAAACTTGTCCAAATTGATATTGCACCATCAAATTCATTTACAAAATCAATATCTCTAATATCCATATTTATGAATTCAATATCTTTATTATCTTTTATACTTTTCTTAGCAATATTGATATATTTTTCATTAAAATCAATACCAGTTCCTTTTATTCCTCTTTTGCCAAGTTCTATTAAATGTCTTCCTATACCACATCCAAGATCAAGAATTTTATCTTTTTCTTTTAGGAATAGAACATCAATTATAAAATCAACCTGTTTTTTAGTTAACTCTTCGCTTTGAGTGATTAAATTATATTTTAAATAATTTTCATCAAACCAATTAAAATACCACTCTTTCATTTTAATAATTATAATATAAAGAATTGATAATTCTTATCAAAATATTTAGGTTGAAATCTAAAATTTTATATGGTATAATTCAAAAAATTAAGATTAAAGCCAATGATCCTTAACCTGGATAAAAAAGTCTCGGTTATGGGAAGGTTAGGAGGTAAGAATGTTAGACAAGAAAGAAAAACAGGAGATTATTGATAAGTTTAAACTCCATGAAAATGATACTGGTTCTGTTGAAGTTCAGATAGCTATTTTAACTGAAAAAATTAAAAAACTATCTGATCATCTTAAAGAACATAAAAAAGATCATTCTTCAAGGAGAGGACTACTCAAAATGGTTGGCAGAAGAAGAAAATTATTGAATTATCTGAAAGAAAAAGATTATGATAAATATTTACAACTAATTGAGAGCCTTAATTTAAGAAAATAATATGTAAGGAGAAAAATGATAGAAGGATTTAATAAAAAGAGTTTAGAAATAAATATTTCTAATAAAAATTTAATTTTTGAAATTGGTGAATTAGCAAAACAGGCTGATGGTTCAGTTTTAGCAAAATATGGTGATACATTTGTCTTAGTAACAGCTACTGTAAACAAAGAACCGAAAAACGATGTTGATTTTTTACCACTTGTTGTTGACTATGAAGAGAAACTTTATGCTGTTGGAAAGATACCAGGTGGCTTTTATAAAAGAGAAGGAAAACCAACAGATGAAGAGATACTTAAAGCAAGATTAATTGATAGATCTTTAAGGCCTCTTTTCCCAGAATTTTTCTATAATGATGTTCAGATAATTGCAACTGTATTATCACAAGATAAAGAGAATCCAGCAGATATAACTGCGCTAAATGGAGCCTCACTTGCTCTTTCTATTTCAAAAGCTCCATTCTTAGGGCCAATTGGAGCAGTAAGAATCGGTAGAATAGATGATAAATTCATAATTAACCCTACTTTTGATGAAATTGAAAAGGGTTATATGGATATAGTTGTTGCAGGGACAAAAGATAATATAGTTATGGTTGAGGCTGGATGTAAAGAGATACCAGAGGATATTGTTTTGGAAGCTCTTGATATTGCAAAAGAAGAGATAAAGAAAATTGTTGAAGAGATCGAAAAATTTGCAAAAGAGAATTATAAAGAAAAAATTGAATTCACTCCACTTGTGATTGAAGATGACATAGTAGAAAAATCGAGAGAGTTCCTTGAGCCGAAAATAGAAGATATTCTTGAAAATTTTAAAGAGAAATCTGAAAGAGAAGAAGAGTTAAATAAACTTGAAGATCAATTAATTTTATATTTCATGCCAGATTTTGAGACAAAAGAAGAATTCTCAAAAGAGGAAAAGGAGTTAATAAAAAAATTAAGATATATTTTTAAAAAAGTCTTAAAAAATTATGTAAGAAATAGAATAATAAATAAAAAAATTAGAGTTGATGGAAGGAAAACTGATGAAATAAGACCTTTATATATAAAAGCAGGTATCTTGCCAAGAACACATGGTTCTGGATTATTTACAAGAGGTCAAACCCAGGTTTTATCAGTTGTTACACTCGGAGGAATTAAAGAAGGGCAGTTAATTGAAGGTCTTGAAGAAGAATTCACAAAGAGATATATGCATTATTATAATTTCCCACCATTTTCAACAGGAGAGGTTAGACCTTTAAGAGGTCCATCAAGAAGAGAAATAGGACATGGAGCACTTGCAGAGAGAGCTCTTCTTTCAGTAATTCCTGATGAAATTGAATTTCCATATTCTATTAGAGTTGTTTCAGAAGTTCTTGAATCTAATGGTTCAACTTCTATGGCATCAGTATGTGGTTCAACTCTTGCTTTAATGGATGCTGGCGTTCCTATTAAAAATCCTGTAGCAGGGATCGCAATGGGTCTTATAAAAGAGGAAAATGATTTTGCTGTTTTATCAGATATACAGGGAATGGAAGATGCTTTAGGTGATATGGATTTTAAAGTTGCTGGAACAAAAAATGGTATAACAGCACTTCAAATGGATATAAAAATTAAAGGAATCGATTTAAAAATTGTGGAAAAAGCCCTTGAACAAGCAAAAAATGGAAGATTATATATATTGAATGAAATGTTAAAAGTAATTGATAAACCAAGAGAAAACATTTCTCCTCTCGCACCAAGAGTAATAGTTATGGATATTGAACCTGATAAAATTAAAGATGTTATTGGACCTCAAGGAAAATTCATTAAAAAAATAATTGATGAGACTGAATCTAAAATTGATATTGAACCTACTGGAAGAATTTTTGTTACAGCACCTGATTTAGAATCTGGTGAAAAAGCAATAGATATGATTAAAGAACTCACAAAAGATGTTGAAGTTGGAAGAGTTTATCTTGGCAAAGTTTTACAGGTAAGAGATTTTGGTCTTATAGTTGAAATTACACCAAATAAAGATGGCTTATTACATGTTTCACAGATGAAAAATTCAATTGCTAAAAATAATAAACTCTGGCCTAAAGTTGGAGAAGAGATTATTGTCAAAGTTCAAAATATAGATGATTCAGGAAGAGTTAATCTAACTCAAAAAGGTATTGGATTTGAGGACGATAATCAGGAAAAAGGTAGACCCTTTAAAAGATAGATGTCAGAAAAAAATATAAAATTTGAAATCCATCAATATGGATCAAAAATGATATTTGAAAAAAATTCCAATTTTCCATCTTTTTCAATCTTTATTTTAGTTCCTGTTGGGTCTAATTATGAAAATGATAATAACAATGGCTATTCTCATTTTGTTGAACATCTTGTTTTCAAAGGAACCAAAAAAAGAAATTATTATGATATTCCAAAAGAGGTTGAAGGAATAGGTTGTGATATTAATGCTTATACAGGTAGTGAATATACTGGATATTATATTAGAGGTAGAGATATAAAATTTAGCGAAGCCTCAGATGTTTTGTTTGATTTAATTCAAAATGCAACTTTCCCAGAGGAAGAGATAGAAAAAGAAAAAGAGGTAGTGATTCAGGAATATAATTCGATAGAAGATTCACCAGAGGAACTATCGCTTATAGAACTTAAAAAAGCTATATGGGATAATACACCTTTTTCTTATGATACAATAGGAAAAATTGAAAATATAGTAAGTTCAAACAGAGAAAAACTTTATGATTTTTATGAATCATACTACAATTTAAAAAATTTAATTATATCAATATATGGCAATTTGGAATATGAAGATATAAAAAGAGTTCTAAATGAGAAATTGAATAAAAAGAGTTCAGACAAAACAATTAATGTAAATTTACAGGAGCCGTCTTTTGAAAAAAATATAAAGATAAAAAATAAAAATACAAAACAGATGCATGTATCAATTGGTTTTAAAGCACCATCTGTGATATCAAATAGATATTATAAAAATCTTGTTCTATTAAATATAATTGGTGGTGGTATGTCATCGAGATTATTTCAAAAAATAAGAGAAAAATTAGGATTAGTTTATGCAATATATACATTTAATCTCTCTAATAACATTACAGGAGCAAATGTTATCTATTTTGCTTCATCAAAAAGGAATCTTCCAAAAGTTTTAGAAGAGATAAAAAAAGAGTTTAAAAATATAAAAGATAATGGAATAAAAAAAGATGAAATTGAAAGAAGCAAAGAGTTGTTAATAGGAAATTATCTATTGAGACTTGAAAATTCTTTAGCAAGAAGCGAAAGAAATGCAGTTAGTTTTTTTCGAAAAGGTATTGTAGAAAATATAGAAAAAACAATAGAAAAGATACAATGTGTTAAAGAAGATGACATTTATGAAGAACTCGAATCAATTGATTATAATGAGTTTGGATATGGAGTTACTGGAGAAATAAGTGAAGATGAATTCAAAAAATTCTTATGATGAAAAATATGTAAAGATAACATTTCTTGGTGGTTTGAATGAAATAGGGAAAAATATGATGGTTTTTGAGGATGAATCTTCTGCTTTCATACTTGATTCAGGATTTAAATTCCCTGAAAGTGATATGTTTGGTGTTGAATATGTAATACCTAATCTATCTTATATAGAAAAGATAAAAGATAAACTTTTAGGTATAGTCATATCTCATGGACATCTTGATCATATTGGATCTTTAAAATATGTTTTCGAAAAGAAAAAATTACCGATTTATGGAACAAAACTTACTCTTGGACTATGTACGACAGTCATTCCAGGAAAATTTAAACCATATGATGAAATCGAAATAAAACCAAATGAAAAGTTTAAAATTGGAAATTTTACAATTGAAGGAATATATGTAAACCACTCTATCCCTGATGGGCTTGGATTTGTAATTGAAAATCCAAATTCTGGAAAAATATTTCATACTGGTGATTTTAAAATAGACACAACACCAATAGATGGAAAAAGCATTGATTTACAGAAAATTGCTACAATAGGAAACGAAGGAATTTTGTTGATACTTTCTGATTCAACAAATGCAACTAAAGATGGATTTGCTGGCTCTGAGAAAATAGTTGGAGATAATTTAATAAATATTTTTAAAAGAGTCAAAAAAAGAGCAATAATAACAACATTTTCAACAAATATACATAGAATTCAACAGATTTTCGATATATCATCAAAACTTGGAAAAAAAGTTTATGTTGATGGTAAAAGTTTTGTTAATATAATATCTATTGCTAAGAAATTAGGATATATAAATATTCCTGACGAGTTAATGATAGATATAAATGATATTCCATTAATACCTGAAGATAAACTTGTCATATTGACAACAGGAAGTCAGGGCGAACCACTTTCTGGTTTAACAAGACTTGCTTATTCAAATCATGAAAAATTAAGAATATTACCTGGAGATACTGTCATAATTTCTGCACATCCAATACCAGGAAACGAAGAATTTATCAATAGGATAATAAATAATCTTTTTTCACTTAATGCTGATGTTATCTATAGAGAAGAAGATGGTGTACATGTATCTGGTCATGCTGCAAAAGAAGAGTTAAAAATTATATTACAGCTTGTTAAACCACAATATTTTATTCCAATTCATGGTGAGACAAGACATATTTATAGTCATAAAAAGCTTGCTAATGAAATTGGAATTGCTGAGAGTAGAATAATAGTTGTTGAAAATGGAGATGCAGTTTTTGTTTATAAGAATACAGTAAAAAGAGCAAAAAAAGAAACCTCGGGCGATCTATTCATCGATGGTCTTGGTCTTGAATCTGAAGAGAGTGAAGTTATAAAAGATAGAAGAATATTAGCAAAAGAAGGTATAGTAACTGTTGGTATTTTAATAAAAAACGGGAAAATAAAGAATATAAAAATAATTTCAAGGGGGTTTTTTAATGAAAATGATTTGAATGGTTTAATTGATAAAGCAAAAGAAAGAATAGAAGAAATATATTTATCGAATCATAGATATGACAAAAATATTCTTGAGAGAGATATTTCTGGAGCACTATCTTCTTTTTTCTATGAAAAAACAAGAAGAAAACCTATAATCATACCTTTAATTTTCGAAGAGAATGAATAAAAAATATTTATTAATTTTTGTTTTATGCATACTTCTCTTAGGGAATGCCGCTGCTCCTTTTACTTTGAATGATTATCATGGAGATATAGTTCCTATTGATAATGTTGATTTGAAAATAGAAAATGAAGAAATTATTTTCAATGTTACAAATAACAAGATAGAGGCAACTGTCAAATATGAAATTGTAAACGATGAGAATGAAAAAAATATTGGATTTATTTTTCCTGTTTTTTCAGAATATAAAGATAGTTTTGAAATTTTTTTTAATAATGGTGAAGTAGAATATGAAATTGTTGAGGCTACTTATCTAAAAGAAGTTTTATCAGATAAATGGGAAAATTTAGAAAATATTATTTCTCAAAAAAATATTATTTTTATTGACCCTGTTCAAAAAAATTTATATACTCCTGAGATGTTCAATACATTTTATAAGAATAATGACAGATATTTTCCAAATTTATATAAATTTGTATTAAATTTTAAAAAAAATTCAAAAAATATTTTATTAATAAAATTTTCTGCATTACCAAGCGAGGATAGGAAACTTTATCCAAAAAGTGTTTATTCATATTATTATATATTGAATACTAAAGAATATTACAAAAAGTTTGAAGATATAAATATTAAAATCTATTATCCAAAAAATTATACATTTGCATCAAACCTAAAAGGAGAAATAAAAAATATAGATGATAAATGTTTATATGATATACACCTCGATGAAATTAATGATAACTTAACCTTTTCTTATATAAATAGTAAAATAAGTAATTTTTCAATCTTTCTATATAAAAATTTCCCAATTATATATTCATCATATTTTATATTGATATTAATATTTTTCTTATCTATTATAATTTTTATTGGTATTGCGGCATATCTTATTTTAAAATTTGTAAAAAGGAAGAAAAGAATTGTCTGAAGTATTATTTGCGTCATTAAGAGCCCAAAATGAAGGAAGGTCTTTCTTAAAAAAAATTAAAGTTATTGGCTCAAGATTAAACAAAGAGATAAAAAATGGGGATTTAGTTGCAATTAAAATACATTTTGGTGAGCTTGGGAATCATGGATTTATCAGACCTGTCTTTGTAAGACAGGTTATCGATCTTGTAAAAGAACTTGGAGGAAAACCATTTTTAACTGACTCCAACACTTTATATAAAGGATCTCGTTCAAATGCTGTTGATCATTTAAATACAGCAATTTATAATGGATTTTCATATGCATCAATGGGGTGTCCAATAATCATTGCTGATGGTATTAAAGGTCAATATAATCATGAATTAAAAGTTGACTTAAAACATTTTAAAAAAGTAAAAATCGGCGGAGCAATAATTGATTCTGACTATTTAATTGTTCTAACTCATTTCAAAGGTCATGTATCAGCTGGATTTGGAGGAAGTATTAAAAATATTGGGATGGGTTGTGCATCAAGAGGTGGGAAACAGACACAACATGCAGATTTTAAACCACCTTTTAACTTTGAAAAATGTATTGGCTGCGGAAAATGTAGTGAAAATTGCCCTGAAAATGCAATTCAAATTGTAGATAAAAAGGCAAAATTTGATTATTCAAAGTGTATTGGCTGCGGAGAGTGTGTAACTGTTTGTCCAAGTGGTGCAATAAAAATATCTTGGGGAAGTTCAAGTGAGATTTTGGAAGAAAAAATGGTGGAATATGCATATGGTATCAAAAAATATTTTGAGGATAGAATCTCTTTTCTAAATTTTGTGATGGATGTTTCAGCTGATTGTGATTGTCTTCCATGGCACGATTTAAATCTTGTTCCTGACATAGGACTTTTTGGTTCAAAAGATATTGTTTCAGTAGATCAAGCATCCTATGATGCTGTCAAAAAAGCTGAGGCTTTAAGAGTTCCATCTCTTAATAATAAATCTTTAATAAATGAGGATAAATTTTATCAAATTCATAATGTTTCTGGATTAAGACAACTTGAATATGCTGAGAAGATTGGTTTAGGTGAAAGAAATTATAAAATTATTGAAATATGATAAATAAGTGTCCTTTTTGTAATTTAGATAAAGACAGAGTTATTTTTGAAAATATTCACTCTTATGCAATCCTTGATATTTATCCAGTTACAAAAGGACACACTTTAATAATTCCAAAAAGACATATTTTTAAATTAGAGGATTTGAATGATGAAGAGGTTACAGATATATTTGAGACATTTAAAAAAGTTAAAAATGGAATAGAAAATTTTTTAAATGCTATGGGCTTTAATTTTGGCTTAAATCTTGGAGAAGTTTCTGGACAATCGATTGAACATATACATTTTCATCTTATTCCAAGATATAAAGAAGATAAAAATTTTCCAGATGGTGGAATAAGAAAAGTGGTTATGAAATTAACAGAGTTTAATTTAAAGGATCTTAAATCTAAATGGATAGAAAATAGATTAAATGATGAGGAGATAAAAAAATTAAAAGAATTAATCGTAAATTTATGATTAAAAATTATTTTTTCATATTAATATTGATTAGAACTTAAATTAATTTATGTTGAAGACAAAAAAAATTAATATTGATATAATACTCTTAGGCGGGAATAGCTCAGAGGTAGAGCACCGGCTTCCCAAGCCGGGTGTCGCGGGTTCGAATCCCGTTTCCCGCTCCAATTTAATAATTTTAAAAGAAAAATATTACAGCAATTATTAAACTTACTCTTAATAAAGTAAATTTTTTGATATAATTAAAAAGAACCAATTTATAGATAAAGGAGGTTTTTAATGCCATTCGGAAAAGGAGCAAAAGAGGAGTTTGTCAAAGATTCAAGTCAATCTTATATCGGTGAAGGAACAACTGTTGAGGGAAAAATAACTTGTGAAGGTAATTTAAGAGTTGATGGTAAGGTCAAGGGGGAAATTGACATTAAAGGTGTTCTTACTATTGGAGAAAAAGGTGTGATTGACTCAAATGTAAAAGCTGGTGAGATAATAATTATGGGAACCATTAATGGAAATGTTACCTCAGATAGAAAAGTTGAAATATTCAATTCAGGTAAACTTTATGGAGATGTACAGACTCCTCGAATTGCAATAGAAGATGGGGGGATTTTAGACGGAAAATGTACAATGAATTTAATTAAAGAAAGTAAAGAAAAAAACAAACTTGAGATTTAAAAATAGAGAAGAGGCAGGAAAACTCTTAGGTAAAGAACTTCTCTCGTATAATTTCGAAAATCCAATAGTTTTTGGAATCCCGAGAGGTGGAATTATAGTTGCTTATGAAGTTTCCAAAATTTTAAAAGCCCCACTTTCTACAATTATAGTTTCAAAAATTCCTGCCTATTTTGACGGTGAGTATGGAATTGGAGCTATAACTGAAGATGGAACAATAATTTTAAGAGAAAATATAGATGAAGACGATTTAAATAAAATAGTTGAAACATTGAAAGATAAAATTAAAAAAAGAGTTGAACTTTACAGAAATGGAAAAGATATAGAGGAGTTGAACAATAAAACAGCTATAATAGTTGATGATGGAATAGCAACTGGAGAAACAATTCTCGCTGCAATAAAAACTATAAAAATTAAAAAACCCGAAAAAATAGTCGTTGCTGTTCCTGTATCAAGTATTGATGCTAAGTATAGAATTGAAAGAGAGGTTAATTATTTTATATCGCTCTATACTCCTGAGAATTTTTATGCTGTAAGTATGTTTTATGAAGATTTTGAACAAGTCGAAGATGATTATGTTATAAATATATTGAAGAAAGGAGAAAAAGAATGAAAGAATATAATTCAGTGATACCATGGGTTATTGAAAAAACTCCCTATGGTGAGAGACAATATGATATATTTTCAAGACTACTCAAGGATAGAATAATTTTCCTTGGCACAGAAATAAATGATCAAGTTGCAAATGCCATAATTGCTGAACTTCTATTTCTTGAAGCAGATGATCCTGAAAGAGATATTAATTTATATATTAATAGCCCTGGAGGAGAAGTAACTGCAGGACTTGCAATTTATGATACAATCCAATTTATTAAAGCACCTGTCTCAACAATTTGTGTAGGACAAGCAGCAAGTATGGCAGCAGTTTTACTCGCTTCAGGCTCGAACAAAAAAAGGTTCACATTGCCAAATACAAGAATTTTAATTCATCAACCATGGGGAGGTGTTCAAGGCCAAGCAAAAGATATTGAAATAGTTGCAAAAGAGATAATCAGAATAAAAAATAAAATTACAGAAATTCTATCCAAACATACAGGTCAACCATATGATAAAATAGAGAAAGATACGGATAGAGATTATTATATGACCGCATATGAAGCTAAGGAATATGGTATTGTTGATGAAGTACTCGAAAATAGGAAATAATTATGGAAAATAAAAGAATTTATCCTGTTTTACCATTAAGAAATGTTGTTGTATTTCCAAGCACTGTTCTTCCTATATTTGTTGGCAGAAGAAAGTCTCTTTTATCTCTTGAAGATTCTCTAAAAAAAGATAAGTTGATAGTTTTAATAACTCAGAAAAGAGAAGAAGATGAGGAACCTGATGTTGAAAATCTTTTTGAAATTGGTACGCTTGCACAAATACTTCAAAGTGTAAAATTACCTGATGGTTCTGAAAGAGTAATAGTTGAAGCGATAAAAAGGATTAAAATAATATCTTATACAAAAAAAGACCCATTCTTAGAAGCAGAAGTTGAAGAAATTGATGAAAAATTTGAAAAGACCCCAAAACTTGAGGCTTTAACAAGAGTGACTCTTGATCTTTATTCAGAGTATGTAAAATTGTCCAAAAAAATACCAATTGATACACTAACTACAATCCAAGATATCGATAATCCCTCAAGATTTGCTGATATAGTTGCTTCAAATATAATTGTTCCTCTGAATGACAAACAGAAATTACTCGAACTTCTTGATGTAGAAGAAAGAATTGAGTATCTAATAAAAATTCTTTCAAAAGAGGTTGAACTTTTAAAAATCAGTAGTGAAATTGAAGAACAAGTTAAATCTCAGGTTGATAAAACACAAAGAGAATATTTTCTTAGAGAACAACTCAAAGCGATTAAAAAAGAACTTGGTGAGACCGAGGAATATGGAGAAGAGGTTGAAGAATATAGAGAAAAAATTAAAAAAAGAAATCTACCTCAATATGTACTTGATAAATTTGATGAAGAATTAAAAAAACTTTCTAAAATGCCACCAATGGCAATGGAAGCGAGTGTAATAAGAACATATCTTGATTGGATACTTGATTTACCCTGGGATATTGAAACAAAAGATGAAATTGATATAAAAAAGGCGAAGAAAATTCTTGATGAAGATCATTATGGATTAACTGATATAAAAGAGAGAATAATAGAGTATCTTGCAGTAAGAAGATTAACAAGAAAACCAAAATCACCTATTTTATGTTTTATCGGACCACCAGGTGTAGGAAAAACTTCTCTTGGAAAATCAATAGCAAGGGCTTTGGGAAGAAAATTTGTTCATGTTTCACTTGGAGGAATGAGAGATGAAGCAGAGATAAGAGGACATAGAAGAACATATGTAGGCGCTCTTCCAGGAAGAATCATCCAGGGTATAAAAGAAGCAAATTCTAAAAATCCTGTTTTTTTACTTGATGAAATAGATAAAGTTGGTGTTGATTTCAGAGGAGACCCTTCTGCGGCACTTCTTGAGGCACTCGATCCAGATCAAAATACACATTTTTCTGATCATTTTATCGAAATACCTTTTGATTTATCAGATGTTCTTTTTATTACAACAGGAAATGTTACTCATACAATACCTCCTGCCCTGCTTGATAGAATGGAAATTATTTATCTACCAGGATATACTGAAGATGAAAAACTTCAAATTGCAAAAAAATATCTATTCAAAAAACAGCTTGAATATAATGGTTTAACAGAAAAAGATGTAAATATTACTGATGAAGCTTATCTTAAAATAATAAGAGAGTACACAAGAGAATCAGGTTTAAGAGAACTTGAAAGACAAATAGCAAAAATTTTAAGGAAAACAGCAAAAGAAAAACTCGAAAAAGGAAGCAAATTTAAGAAAGTTAATGTAAATTTAAAAAATATTATTCATTATCTTGAATATCCACTTTATAGATTTGGAATAAAAGAAGAGAGTGATGAAGTTGGAGTTGCTACAGCACTATCATGGACTCCTTTTGGAGGAGATATCACAAAAATAGAAGTAGTTAAAATGAAAGGAAATGGTAAACTAATTCTCACTGGCCAACTTGGAGATGTTATGAAAGAATCTGCTCAGGCAGCTTTTTCATACATTAGAGCCAAGATGGATCATCTTAAAATAAAGGATAAAGAATTTTATAAAAAGTATGATTTTCATGTTCATGTACCTGAAGGCGCAGTTCCAAAAGATGGTCCCTCAGCTGGAATTGCAATTGTTGCAGCTATGGTATCTTCTATAACTGAAATTCCAATAAAAAGAGAAGTTGCAATGACAGGAGAAATAACTCTTTCTGGAAAAGTTCTTCCAATTGGTGGATTAAAAATTAAAGTTCTTGCTGCTCATCGTGCAAGTATCACTGAAATTGTTATACCAAAAGAAAATGAAAATGACCTATACAAAATTCCTGAATCTATAAAAAAATCTCTTAAATTTCAATTAATTGAAAGAGTGGAAGAGGGTATTAAATATTCTTTAAGGAGTTAAAATTTGCTCTTAGAAGTTATTTTTCCTTTAATTGGTGGAATAGCATTACTTATCTATGGTATTCACATTACAAGTGATGGCATTCAAAAAGCATTAGCACAAAGACTTAAAAACATTCTTGAGAAAACTACATCAAATCCACTTATAGGCGTCTTATTGGGATTTATTATTACTGCAATTATTCAATCAAGCTCTGCTACAACTGTCATTGTTGTTAGTTTAGTAAACAGTGGTTTGATGAATCTTTTTCAAGCAGTTAGTATCATTTTCGGCGCAAATATTGGAACAACAATCACTGCACAAATAATTGCTTTAAAAATAACTAAATATGGTTTTTTGATTTTTACAATCGGTTTTTTACTTCAATTTCTTCCATTCAAAAGAAAAGTTAAATATTTTGGTCAGTTTATAATGGGATTTGGATTAATATTTATTGCGATAGAGATTACAACTTCCTCTGTATCTCCATTAAAAAATGATCCAAAAATAAAAGAGATATTTTTAAATTTTGGTAGAATTCCTGTTTTTGGAGTGTTAGTGGGTTCTATTTTTACTATGATACAACAGAGTAGTAGTGTAACAGTAGGAATAATAGAAGCATTAGGCATGGAAGGACTTCTTGATATTAATTCTGCTTTTCCTATGATATTAGGAGCAAATATTGGAACAACAATTACAGCAATAATAGCAAGTGTAGGAACGAATATTGCAGCTAAAAGAACCGCTCTCGCTCATGTTTTATTTAATATAATTGGAGCAATAGTTTTTCTTTTAATTTTAAATCCATATATAAATTTCATTAAAATGTTAACTCCTAATACTGTTAATCAGATTGCAAACTCTCATACTCTTTTTAATATAATAAACACACTAATCTTTTTACCATTTATTCTTCAATTCGTAAAACTCATTAAAAAAATAATACCTGGTGAAGATGTTATTATTGAAACAGGTGTAAAATATTTGAATAAATCAATTTTAAAATCACCTATTGTTGCATATGATGCTCTTATAAAAGAAGTAACAAGATTATCATCGATTGTTGAAAATAATTTATTATGTTTAAAAGAGTTAATATTTAATAGTAATAAAAGTGTAGTTCGAGATATTATACAAAGAGAAGAAACGATAAATTATGTCAATAAAGAAATTTCAAGATATGTTCCTTTAATAACATCACTAAATCTACCTGAAAAAGAAATTAAAATGGTCCCTCAAATTTTGATAATTTCATCTCAGTTAGAGAGAATTGGGGATTTAATTGATAATACATCTCAATTAGAATTTCAAAGGATTGAAGAAAGAATTCCATATTCACAGTTTGCAATGAAAGAACTATTAGATATGTTTAACTATATTTATAAAAATTACTCTATTGTAAAAGAAAATTTATTTTTTATATCATCTGAAAATTTTGAATTGATTAGAAATAATGAAAAAATTATTGATGAATATGAAGATGAAATGAGAGAACATCATATTGAAAGATTAAAAGAGGGAATATGTTCTAATGAAGCAGGTGTAATATATCTTGATGTAATTTCAAATCTCGAAAGAATGGGAGACCACATAATAAAAATTGCTAATATTATTTATCAATCAAAAAATATGATATAATTTTTTATGCGAAAGGAGGTGAGATTAAATAAAAAAATCTTCATTAAATTCAAACCTTAAAGGAGGGTATAAATGAAGAGAAGTTTGACAATTCTTTTAGTTTTAATTTTAGTTGGCGTAGTTTTTGCTGGATGCGCAAAAACTACAGGTTCAGTAACAGGTACTGTAACTGATAAAGCAACTGGTAAGCCCATCTCTGGTGCTTCGGTTGCAATTGGTGGAAAAACAGCAACAACAGGCAGTGATGGAAAATATGAAGTTAAAGATGTCCCAACAGGAGAACAGACATTAACTATTAAATTTGAAGGTTATGCTGATTTTTCAGAGAAATTATCTGTTGAAGGTGGAAAAACTGTAACAAAAGATGTAACTTTATCACCAGTAATTAAGATTGGATTAGTTACTGATGTTGGAGGTAGAGGAGATAAATCATTCAATGATTCTGCACTTCGTGGGCTTGAGGCATGGGGAGCTGGTCTTAAAATGGTTGCAGGTGTTGGATACCAAGAATTAACCGATGAAGAATATGAAAAATCAATAGCTGATGAAGCTCCAGATCTTGCAGACCGTGGTATTAAGAAGTTTGATATTCAACCACTTGTTCTTGAATCGAAGGTAAATGAAGATTATGTTCCAAACTTAAAGAGACTTGCTGATGAAGGTGCAAAACTTGTTATTGGAGTAGGATTTATGTTAACTGATGCTATATCTGAAGTTGCTCCTCAATATCCGAATACATACTTTATGTTAATCGATGGAGTTATAGATCCTGCGCCACCGAATGTGGTTTGCTATTCATTTAAGGAGCATGAAGGTTCATATTTTGTAGGTGCACTTGTTGGTCAAATGACAAAAAAGAATATTGTTGGATTTGTTGGTGGTATGGAAAACTTCCTTATTCAAAAATTTGAAGTAGGATATAGAGCCGGAGTTCAAACAGTTAATCCTAAAGCAAAAGTTCTATATGCTTATACTGGAAACTTCACAAATGCTGATGATGGTCAAAAAATAGCAAAACAGCAATTTGATGCCGGTGCAGATATTGTTTACCATGCATCAGGTGCTTGTGGAATTGGTGTTATAAAAGAGGCACAGGCAAGGGGTGAAGGATATTTCGCAGTTGGAGTTGATTCAGACCAAGATTATATGGCACCAGGAAGAGTTTTAACATCAATGATTAAGCATGTCGATTATGCTGTATGGCTTTCAATTAAATCTGTAGTTGAAGGGACATTTCAATCTGGTGTAGTTTCACTTGGTATAAAAGAAGGCGGAGTTGGAATTTCACCTTTAAAATATACCAGAGATATAATTCCAGATGAAGTTCTTAACAAGGTAAATACACTTAAAAATATGATTGCTGAAGGTACACTTGTTATTCCAGATTCAAGAGAAGCACTTAATAAATTTGTTCCTCCTACTCTCCCATAATATTATTTAGAAAAGATTATGGGTGGGGAACGCATCCCCACCCTTTTTTTTAAAATAGGAGGAAATTTGGAATACGCAATTGAACTTAAAAATATTACAAAAATCTTCCCTGGGGTTGTAGCAAACGATAACATCTCTTTACAAATCAAAAAAGGAGAGGTTTTTGCAATTGTTGGAGAAAATGGTGCTGGTAAAACAACTCTTATGAATATCATCTATGGATTATATAGTCCAAATTATGGTGAAATTTATATTAATGGTAAAAAAATTACGCATAACACACCTAAGAAAGCAATTGAAAACGGTATAGGAATGGTTCATCAACATTTCATGCTTGTTCCAATATTCTCCGTTTATGAAAACATAATCTTAGGTAATGAATTTGTGAAAAATGGAATTGTACTTGATAGAAAAAAAGGTATAGAAGAGGTAAAAAAAATTTCAGAACAATATGGACTGAATGTTGATCCAAAGGAAATAGTTGGAAATCTGCCAGTAGGAATTCAACAGAGAGTAGAGATTTTAAAAGTTCTTTTTAGAGGTGCAGAAATCTTAATTCTTGATGAACCCACTGCTGTTTTAACTCCACAAGAAATAAAAGAACTTTTTGAAACAATCAATGCATTAAAAAAAGATAATAAAACAATTATTTTTATATCGCATAAATTAAAAGAGGTTCTCGAAATTGCAGATAGAATTTGCGTATTGAAAAATGGGAAAGTAATGGGAATTAAAAATAAAGAAGAAACAAACGAAAGGGAACTTGCAAGACTTATGGTAGGAAGAGATGTAGTTCTTGAAATCCCAAAAAAGGAAAGAAAACCTGGTGAACCAATTCTTGAAGT
>JAKPCM010000030.1 GCA_029553255.1 Caldisericota bacterium
AAAAGGAGGCTCCGTCATGTACGAAGAAATCTTCAAATTAATACAAAACGGAGAACTAAACAAAGCTCAAGAAGAAATAGAAAAAATAAGTGATGATAACCCTAAAAAATACAACATTAGTGGATTAATATATTTTCAGAAAAAAGAATTCGATAAAGCAAAAGAAGAATTCGAAAAAGGATTAAAAATAAATCCTGTTGACTCTGACTTGTTATTCAATTATGGATACCTATTAAAAAACATAAATCAAGAGAAAGAAGCATGGAGATACTTAATGAGAATCCACGATAAAGACTGGGCAACATTCGACCTCTTAGGAGACATAGAATACAAGAACAGAAGCAAATTAGCTTCGTTAAGATTTTACAAAAAAGCTGCAGAATTACCTGATTCCCCCCAAGAAATGAAAAAGAAATTCATAGAAATAAGAAACAGTTTAAAACAAGACATCAAAATTGCTTTTCTCTGCTTACCCGGATTAGATAACTTTCTAAAAGACATAGTAGAAACCTTCTCACTTGGATATGATGTCAAGTTAGTAGTTACAACTGATGGGGATCAAATATCTGAAGCTATCAAATGGGCGGATATAGTATGGCTTGAATGGGCAAATGATTTAGCAATATTTGCAACAAACCAAGTCCCTGAAATACAAAACAAAAAAGTTGTGTGTAGGTTACACCGTTATGAGGCCTTCACTCAATTTCCAGAAAAAATAAATTGGAAGAATGTAGATTTTCTTATCTTCGTAGCTGAATCAATGAAAACAATTTTTCATGAACTTCATCCAAATATTAATCTAAATGGTTGTAAAGAAGAAATTGTATATAATGGAGTAGATTTAGATAAATTTAAATTTTTAGTGCATAAACCGGGATATAATTTATCAGTATTAGCTCATATAAATTACAGAAAAAATCCTGAAACATGGGTTCAAATCATAGGCAAATTGAAAGAAATAGATAACAGATACAAATTACACGTTGGCGGAGATTTTCAAGACCCGTTATATAAGATGTATTTTGATTATACAAAAAAAGAAATGAATTTAGAAAACAACTTTATTCTTCACGGATGGATAAAAGAGGTAGATAAATTTTTAGAAGATAAAGATTATACACTCTCAACAAGTATCCATGAAGGACATCCATACAATATATTAGAAAGTATGGCAAGAGGAATAAAACCTGTCATTCTCAACTACAGTGGGGCGAAAGAGCAATGGCCCAACGAACTTATATATAACACAATCGATGAAGCAGTAGAAAAAATAACAGAAGAACTTTACGACTCAGAAAGCTACAGAAGATTCATTGAAGATAATTATTCGTTGGAAGAGCAGCTCGATAGTTTTAATCATCTATTAATTGATAATTTGAGTTATAAAGAAAATTCTTCTTCACATAAAAATAAAATTAACAACGAATATTATGAAATTTTAAAAGAATGTGCACTGATCCTCTCAAAAAAATATTATTTTGAAGGAATCGATGATTTTACAGTAGTTATTCCGCACTATAATAGAGCGGATATACTCATTAAAGATTTAGAAAATGGATATAAATTTGGGAATCAGAGAAAAATAATTATTGATGATTGTTCTAATAATGAAAATATTGAAAAAATAAGACAATTAGAAAAAAGAAAAGAAAATTATAATATTGAAATGATTTATTATAATGAAAAGAATAAAGGAATTGCAGAAACTAGACGTATAGGAGCAAACTTAGTAAAAACCAAGTATTTAATGAGCTTGGACGATGATGATATGGTAGTTTGCTTAAACGAAAAAAAATTTCAAGAAGATTTTAGAAAATACACCAATTTTAGAGATAAATATTATAGTATGATGGCAAGATTTGTTATAGGCTTTGAGGAAAGTACTAAATTGTGGGTTCAATATGATAGAAATACTTTTGCTAATCTATCTCCAAATGAAACCTTAGTTTATCTTCTAAATGGAGAAATGAAAGCCGGTTTTGCTACACAAATAATCTCAACTGACCTCATGAGAAAATATTCCGCGGAAAGTATTTTTTATATTGCTGAAGATTACGTTTCCTGGTGTAGAGTTCTTGCAAAAAGTAATAAAGAATCAAAGATGTTAGTAAGTGAAAATTATCTACACATAAGAAGAATATCTGAAAATTCAGTATCTAAAACAATTAGTAAAGAAAAATTATCTCTCCACTTTTTGTCTTTGTTAATTTGCGGATATTACTGTTTGGAGAAAAATCTAGTATCAAGAGAAGAATTTTTTAAATATTTGACAAATCGAATCAATCTAATAAATTCTATCTATGGTTTTGGAATAGAATACGAGAAATTGTTGAATGACTATCTTAATAAAAAAATAGATCTACAAGAATTCATAAATATCAACAATAAATATTATATAAAATCTTTAACAACAGAAAATGTTCCTTTTGAAATAAAAAATATCTTAAATTATATGTAATTTTGTATTCTTCTTTTCAAGCTCAAATAAAAAAACTATAAAATCATGATATTTTCCTCTGAAATTATATATTCTCTGAAGCATGATTAGGCTCGCAAGTATTAGGGCAAAATGAATAAAAATATAAACGAAAAAGGAGGCTCCGTCATGTACGAAGAAATCTTCAAATTAATACAAAACGGAGAACTAAACAAAGCTCAAGAAGAAATAGAAAAAATAAGTGATGATAACCCTAAAAAATACAACATTAGTGGATTAATATATTTTCAGAA
>JAKPCM010000036.1 GCA_029553255.1 Caldisericota bacterium
CTTTTCAAAGAAAAAATCGTGATAGATGACAAAACCGTCAATATCAAAAAAGTGGATAATTTTTCAGATAATCCTCAAGGTATAGAAATCAAATTTACTTCTATTCAAAAACTTTATAATGATATTCACTTACAAAGAGAAAATCAGACGACTTTAGATGATTTACATAGCAAAAATATTGTTATGCTTGCCGATGAAGCTCATCATCTTAATACAGATACAAAATCAAAAAATGGAAATCAACTAGAGTTTTTTCCAAAAGAAATTACCAGCAAAACAGGAGCTGAAGAGATAGAAAGAAAAGGTTGGGAACATACTGTTATAGAGCTTATTTTGAATAAAAATGGGAAGAAAGAAGACAATAAAAATGTGCTTTTAGAATTTACCGCTACTATCCCTGCAACAGAAAGTATTGCTAGAAAATATGAAGACAAAATCATTTATAAATTTGGACTCAAAGAGTTTTTACAAGCAGGATATACTAAGGAAATCAATCTTATCTCTTCTACACTTAACAAAAAAGAAAGAGTATTGCAAGCACTTTTATTTCAATGGTACAGACACAAAATCGCACTAAAATATAATATTCCAAACTTTAAACCTGTAATTCTTTTTAGAAGTAAAACTATTGATGAATCAAAAGCAGATTATGAAGAG
This sequence comes from Caldisericota bacterium, assembly GCA_029553255.1. Taxonomy (GTDB): domain Bacteria; phylum Caldisericota; class Caldisericia; order B22-G15; family B22-G15; genus JAAYUH01. The sequence continues at coordinate 658 of JAKPCM010000036.1, forward strand.
TTTTTGAATTGGATAGATAACCTTTCAACTAGTGATTTTGATTTTATAAAAAATATTGGAGATAAAATTTATCAAGCAAAACAGCCAACACTGTTTGAAATGGGAAAATCAAGGACAGAAACACTTTTGGAATTTATCAAAAACGAAAATATTAACTTTGGTGAAATTGCAAACTGGATCAAACAAAATTATCAAGAGAGAAACACAATTATCACAAACTCCAAAACCAATAAAACCAAAACCGAAAAAACCGATGAAGAAACAGAGAAATTATTGAATAGCTTAGAAGACAAAAACAATCATATCAGGGCTATTTTTACCGTGGATAGATTGACAGAAGGATGGGATGTTCTAAACCTTTTTGATATTGTGAGACTCTATCAAGGACAAAATGCAGGCGGAAGCACAAAAAAAACTCCTGAAGCAACAATTAAAGAAAAGCAACTTATTGGAAGAGGTGTCAGATATTATCCTTTTGCTTTTAATGACAAGATTAAAAATAAAAGAAAATTCGATGATGATTTAAATCATGAATTAAGAGTATTGGAAGAATTGTATTATTATACTTATGACGAAGAATCAAGATATATTTCTCATCTCAAAAATGAACTCAGAAAAGATGGATATATCAGAGATGATAAAGTTATTAAAACTTTTGCGCTCAAAAAAAACTTTCAAGACAGTAAATTTTACAAGGAAACCAAGATTTGGTACAACAACCAAATTGATAATCCTAACAGAAAAAAGAAGACTTTGGAAGACATTAAAAAAGACTTTTTTGAGCCGTATAAAATTAAAGGTTTAGAATTAATCGAACAAGAAATGGCTTTTGAAAAACAACAAGATTTACCAAGATTGAATTTACAAGAAAAAGGATTTTATACTATTCCAATTAAATTTAAGGAGATTGAAAAACATATTGTCCTAAAAGCTATTAACATAAAAGCAAAACAAGAAAATTCATTATTTCAATTTGAAAAGTTAAAAGAAGAACTTGATATTAAAAGTATTGATGATTTGATAAAAGATGAATTTTTAGGTGATTTTGATCTTAAAGTTGTCAGTAAAAGCAAAAGTTTTTATGATATTGAAAATAGCAAAAAGTTAGATGTGGTGATGAAGTTTTTAGACAGTATCTTTGAAGAATTAAAAAATAAAATTATTCCAAAAATTGGAAGTGAATTTATTGCAGGAGATTTTAATAAATTCTTTTCAGAGCCAAAAATAAAAACTATTGAAGTAGATACAGATTCAGAAAGAATTGCTAAAGAACTAGAATCAGAAAAATGGTATGTATTGGATTCTTTCTATGGCACAAGTGAAGAAAAAGAGCTTATCAAATTTATTAAAGATACTATTGGGAATTTAGAACAAAAATACGAAGAAATATATCTTTTGAGAAACGAAGAAGTCTATAAGATATATGACTTTGAACAAGGGAGAGGTTTCCAACCTGATTTTATTCTCTTCTTGAAAACAAAAGATATGAAAGAATTGAACAATGGATTTAAAGCAGAGCTGTATTACCAAATATTTATTGAGCCAAAAGGAAATGATTATATTGGTGATGATGGAACTTTTAAAACTGGGAAAGAAGGTTGGAAAGAACAGTTTTTAGAAGAAATTACTGAAAAATATGGATTTGATAAAGTGATAAGAGCTGAAAATCTAAATTATAGATTGATTGGGTTACCATTCTTTAACAAAATTCATATTTCTAACTTTAAAAAAGAGTATGATCAATTGCTAAATAAATAAGGTGAGACCTTTGCATAATAAAAAGCAACAACATTGTTAGTTAAGATATTTTATAAATAGGGTTGTTATGAAAATAGAAAAAATAATTCTGGAAAACTTTAGAGCGTTTCAAGATAAGCAAGAAATTAGTTTTAACAATTTTACTACATTTATTGGCAAAAATGACCAAGGTAAATCATCAGTTCTTGAAGCTCTTGATATTTTCATTAATGATGGGAAAGGAGCTGTTAAAATTGAAGCTGATGATTTAAATGTAACTGCTAAAAATAATGGAATAGATGAATTCAGGATAGGTATTGTTTTTACAGATATCACAGAACAAGTTACTATAGATTCAACAAATCCGACAAACCTTAAGGAAGAATACTTGTTAAATAAAGACGGTAAATTAGAAGTTTGGAAAACTTATAAAAATGGCAAATTAAAACAGACAAGTATAAAATGCAATCATCCTGCTAATGATGAAGATTTAAAAAATTTGCTAAGAAAAAAAAATAACGATTTAAAGAAAATTGTTGATGATAAAAAACTCTATTGTAAAGATAATCGAAAATCAGCATTA
>JAKPCM010000050.1 GCA_029553255.1 Caldisericota bacterium
ATTAGCAAAGTTGCCAGGCATTGGTGAGCGAACAGAATAATAATTTTTGAAATAAAAACATATGAGTAATAAAATAGAACTAAAATCAATAAGTGAATTGTCAGGTATGAAGTTTTTTATTCCTGATTATCAGAGAGGCTACCGCTGGACAGAGGAGCTTGTTAATGATTTGCTTGAGGATATTGATGAGTTTATCAAGGAAAAGCGTAGTGATTTTTATTGCATTCAACCTCTTGTAGTAAAAAAGAATATTATTAAAAGTGAGGAATTCTGTAAAAAACTAAGAGAACTGTGTCAAAAAGATAATAATCTGATTGATAGAACTGAAAAACTTATTGATGCTTACTCCCAATGGGAAATTATTGACGGACAACAGCGTTTGACAACAATATTTATTTTATTGAAATATCTTTGTTCCGGTAAAGAAAACTATTATTCTATTGAGTATGAAACAAGAAAAGGGAGTAGCGATTTTTTAAAAAATATTGTTGAAACAAAAAAAGATGAAAATAATGATGAAAACAACAACGATGAAAATAATGATAAAACCCCAAAATATAAAGAAAATATTGATTTTTATTACATGTATGAAGCTTATGTAAAAATATCAAAGTTTTTTGAGGGAGATAAGGGAAAAGAGAACTACAAAAAGGAATTTGTAGAAACTTTACTATATAAAGTAAAATTTATTTGGTATGAAACGGTAAATGAAGATCCGATTAAAGTATTTACTCGATTGAATATTGGGAAAATTTCGCTTACAAATGCAGAACTCGTTAAAGCTTTGTTTCTGAATAAATCAAATTTCAAAACTTCCGACTCTGATAAAATTAGATTGCAACAACAAGAAATTGCCAGTGAATGGGATAAGATAGAATACACTTTGCAGAGTGATGAATTTTGGCTTTTCTTGAACGAAAAGGGATATGATAAACCTACTCGAATTGATTTTATTTTAGATTTGATTTGTGAAAAAGATTTACTCAAAGTGAGAGATAATAATAATAATAATGATGCTTTTGGGAAAGATGAATACAGAACTTTCAGGTATTTCTATACATGGTTTAAAAAGGAAGAAACCCCGGATATTTTAGAATGCTGGAGTAAAATAAAAACAATTTTTCAAACTTTTAATGAGTGGTTTAACGATTTAGAGTTGTACCATTACATTGGTTTTTTAGTTGAGCAAGGGGTAAAAACAACAGAAATACATGATAATTGGATAAAAAATGAAACTAAACAACAGTTTATAGATGGATACATCAAAGAAAAGATAAAAAAAGAAATATATAATTGTTCTAATTTAGAAAAAGAGTATGATTTAGATGCGAAATCTAAAAAAACTCAATGCCGACCACTTCTCTTATTGCATAATATCCAAACAGTGATAAACCAAGGAAAGGAACTAATAAAAAATGAGAAATATAAACTCC
>JAKPCM010000054.1 GCA_029553255.1 Caldisericota bacterium
TAACTTTTTTTATAAATTCATCTTCATCAAGTCCCTCTTCTGGAATTAAAGTTATATCAGCACAACCCGCAAGACCTGTAAATAGAGCAACCCAACCAGCCTCTCTTCCCATAACTTCAAGAATAATTATTCTTTTCATCGCTTTTGCAGTATCTTTAAGTTTCTCAAGTGCATCCATAGAAATTGTTGTTGCAGAATCGAATCCGAATGTATAATCAGTTCCATAAACATCATTATCCATTGTTTTTGGAACACCAACAACTTTTACTTTATATTCTTCATAGAGTTTTGCTGCAACTGAAAGTGTATCATCGCCACCTATTGCTATTAAAGCATCTATTTTATTTTTATTTAATGTATCCAAAATTTTCTCAACACCTTTTTCCTCTTTGAATGGATTTGTTCTTGATGAAAAAAGAATTGTCCCTCCAAGATTCTCTATTTCCTCAACATCAGATAGTTCAATTAACCTTCCACTATTTTCAATTACACCTTTCCATCCCTCGAAGAAACCAAAAACTTCATATCCATATTTTCTACTTTTATAATAAATAGATCTTATTGTTGAGTTTAATCCAGGACAATCTCCGCCACCAGTTAAAACACCTATCCTCATATATACCTCCTTAAGATAAAATTTTTTTAAAAATGTCATATTTCATGATTTAGCCCCACTCTCCTCATTATAATATATGTTCTCATTCCCAACTATTTTGTTTAGTTCAGATAAAACCTGTGGATTGAGATTCACTTTATAATCTTTTGATAGAGATATCTCAACCCTTTTTCCATCTAATAAAAGATAAATAGTGACTGGAGTTGTTCCTTTATTCTCTTTAATAACAGAAGATAATTTATTTAAAGTCTCCTCTTTTAATGAATCCTTTTTTAATTTAATATAAAGATGAAAAAAAGTTTCGTTCATATTTTTTACCCTCTCTTCGAGCTCATTTTTTGAAATAAATCCATTAATTTTTGTAAGCCTAATTGATACTCTTTCTTCTTCAACCTTAAGTTCTCCTTCAATGTTTATAACACCTTCTCTTCTTAAATAAGTTTCAATCTCTGTAATAGTATTATTAAAAACAAGTATATCAACTTTTCCAGTTTCATCTTCAAGAGTGAATTTTAGAAAACTATCACCCTTTTTTGTTGTTTGATGCCTAAATGCAACAATTGTTCCAATTATATTAACTATTTTACCACTTTCTAAATTTTGTAAATCAGCAATTTTGACCTCTTTATCTCTTATCTCTTCAAGATAAAATTTTAAGGGGTGACCTCTGAAATAGAAACCAAAAGCCTCTTTTTCCCATTCATAAATTTTACTTTCACTTACTTTTTTCCTTTTTACTGGTAAATCTGAAAATAGGGTTGGTTTTGATTTCTCTTCACTCGATAATTCATTTAAAAGTAAACCTCTGTCTTCGTTAAATTCATCAAAAGCACCAGATTTTATCAATGATTCAATTACTTTTTTATTTATTCTCATACTCTTACATCTTGACATAAAATCATAAAAAGATTTGAAATCTCCTTTTTCTCTTTCTTTTATAATATCTTTACTGGCAAGTTCACCCACATTTTTAATTGCTGAAAATCCAAATCTTATATTGTCATCTTCGAGAGTAAAATATGTGTTGCTTTTATTTATATCTGGCGGGAGAATTTTTATACCAAGTCTTTCAGCTTCTTTTATATAAACTTCTTCTTTATCTTCATTTCCAGAGACAGAGGTAAGAAGAGAAACAAAATATTCTTGAGGATAGTTTGCTTTTAAATATGCTGTTTGATATGAAATCATCGCATATGCAGCACTGTGAGATCTGTTGAATCCATATTCAGCAAATTTTTCAATATAGTTAAAAACTTTCTCAGCAATATCTTTTTCGATGTTTCTTTCAATACATCTTGAAATAAAATCATTCCTAATACCCTCCATTATATCTTTTTTCTTCTTTCCAATTGCTTTTCTAAGTAAATCTGCTTCAGCAAGTGTATAACCTGCTAACCTTTGAGCAACCTGCATCACCTGTTCTTGATAAACCATTATTCCGTATGTAGGTTTTAATATGTCCTCTATTAAAGGGTGCAAAACAGTATAAGAAATTGTTCCATTTTTTCTTTTAATATACTCTTCAACTTGGCCAGATTTTAATGTTCCTGGTCTATAAAGAGATAAAATTGCAATTATATCTTCTATGTCAGTTGGTTTTAAACCAGATAAAACTCTTCTCATGCCAAGTGATTCAAGTTGGAATACACCAACTGACTTTCCCTCTTTTAACATATTAAAGGTCTTTTCATCATTAATAGGAACATTCTCAATTTTAAAATTTTTATCCTTTCTATTTCTTATCAATTTAATTGTATCCTCTATGACCGTAAGTGTTCTCAAACCAAGAAAATCTATTTTAAGAAGACCGAGATCCTCAAGTATATCTTTATCATATTGTGTTGTTATTCCTTTGTCTTTTGTGAGTTGTAGTGGAACAATTTCTGAAAGTGATGTTTGACCTATAACAACTCCTGCTGCATGTGTTGAAAAGTTTCTATTCAAACCTTCAAGCTTCATTGCTATCTCAAATAGTTCTCTTTTTTTATCATCTTTATTCATCTCTTTTGTTAAAAGTGGTTCAGCTTCAAATGCCTTTTTGAAATCCATATTAAAAGGAATCATTTTTGCTATTCTATCCATTTCTGCTACTGGATAATTTAAAACCCTTCCAACATCTCTTATTGTTCCCCTTGCTTCCATTTTTCCGAAAGTTGCAATTTGAGCAACCCTATCCTCGCCATATTTTTTCTTAACATAATCAATAACCTCATCTCTTCTATCATCTGCAAAATCTATATCTATATCTGGAAGTGAAATTCTTTGAGGATTTAAAAATCTCTCGAAAAGTAAATTATATTTTAATGGATCAATTTCAGTTATATCAAGTAGATATGAAACTATACTTCCTGCTGCACTTCCTCTTCCAGGACCAACTCTTATCTCTCTATCTTTTGCAAACTTTACAAAATCTGAAACAATTAAAAAATAATCTGAAAATCCCATCTCTTTAATGACATTTAACTCCATATTCAATCTATTGATTATTTCATCAGTAATTTTTTCATATTTATAGTTTATTGCTTTTTCACAAAGATTTTTTAGAACTATAAATGGATCTTCATTTTCCTTAAGTGGAAATCTTGGAAGTTTTGGAACTCCTAATGGTATCTCTATGTTGCACTTCTCTTTTATTTCAATTGTATTATATATAGCATCTGGAATCTCTTTAAAAAGTTCCCACATCTCGTCAAAAGATTTTAAATAAAACTCGTCAGTTTCAAATTTCAATCTATCTGGATTATCAATCGTTGTTTGAGTTTGAACACAAAGAAGAATTCCATGAACTTTAGCATCTTCCTTATTCAAATAATGTACATCATTTGATGCAATATATTTTGTTTTTGTTTCATTAGAAATTTTTATTAACTTTGGAAGAACCTCAAGCTCTTCTTTTAAATTATGATTTTGAAGTTCAATATAAAAATCTTCTTTAAATATCTCTTTAAACTCATAGACTCTTTTTTTTGCCTTCTCTTCTTCACCCTCAAGAAGATAAGATGGAATTTCTCCTTTGATACAGGATGTAGTTAAAATTAATCCTTCGCTATATTTTTGTAGTGTTTCAAAATCAATTCTTGGCTTATAATAAAATCCCTCAAGATGAGCAATTGAGACTAACTTTGAAAGATTTTGATAACCTTTGAAATCTTTTGCAAGAAGTAAAATATGGTAATTTTCTCTATCTTCTTTCCCCTTTTTATCAAGCCTTGAGGTTGGTGAAAAATAGAGTTCAACTCCAATAATTGGTTTAATATTTTTCTCTTTTGCTTTTTTATAAAAAGAAATTGCACCATAAAGACCACCATGATCTGTTATTGCAACAGAATCCATATTCAATTTTTTCAATTTATCAAAGAGTTCATCGATTCTCAAAAAACCATCAAGCAATGAATATTCTGTATGTAGATGAAGATGGACAAAACTCATCTATTTAACTCCTCTAAAAGAACCTCTTTTAAAATTTCTGGATTTAATCTCCCTTTGCCTTTTGCCATTGCCTGACCAATCAAAAATGTTAATGCTCTCTCTTTACCCTTCTTATAATCTTCTTTTACTTTCATATTCTCTTCTAAAACCTCTAATACAATTTTTCTTATTTCATCTTTTGATGTTATAGGTAAAATATTTTCATTATTAATTATATAATCAAGATTTTTACCTTCAAATAAAAGTTCAATTATTCTTTTTAAGATTTTTGAAGAGATCTCTTTTGAGAAAAACATCGAGGCTGCTTTTCCAAAATCAACTGGAGAAAATGGAGGCTTTGATAAATTTTTCTCATTCAAAGTTCCAAGAACATCAGTTAAAAGGAAGTTAGCAACTACTCTTGGTTCAGGAAAGGTTTTTAAAACTTCAAAGTAGAAATTTCTAAGTTCATTCATCGAAACTAATGTCTCTATTTCATTTTCTAAAAGTGAAAAATTTTTCAACTTTTCTCTAATATCATTTGGTAACTCTTTTATATTTGATTTTGCCTCATTAATTAAATCTTCTGAGACAATTAATGGAGGTAAGTCTGGGTCTGGAAAATATCTATAATCTTCTGCTTCTTCTTTTCCTCTCATTGAATATGTTTTTCCATCACTCTCATTGAAATGTCTTGTCTCCTGTACTATTTTTTCTCCTTTTGATATCAAATCAAGGTGTCTATTTATTTCATATTCAAGCGCTCTTTTAATTGATCTAAAGGAGTTCATATTTTTAACTTCACATCTATTATGTCCCTCAATTGAAACATTTGCATCACATCTTAAGGCTCCTTCTTCCATATTTCCAGTTGAAACTCCAAGATAAATCAAAATTTCTCTTAGCTCTTCAAGAAATTTAACTGCTTCATCTGGAGAATTCATATCAGGGTATGTAACTATTTCGACAAGAGGTACTCCTGCTCTATTATAATCAACATAAGAGTAGTTTGCTTCCATAATATCTTCTGGGTGGACAAGTTTTCCAGCATCTTCTTCTATGTGAACTCTTATTATTCTAATGACTTTTTCTGAATATGGCAGATTCAAAAAACCCTCTTTTGCAAGAGGAGTGTCATATTGAGAAATCTGATATCCTTTTGGTAAATCTGGATAAAAGTAGTTTTTTCTATGAAAGAGAGATTTTCTGTTAATTTCACAATTAAGAGCCTGTGCAATCATTAATGCATATAAGACAACTTTCTCATTAAGTGATGGAAGAGCTCCAGGAAGACCAAGACAGGTTGGGCATATATTACTATTTGGAGGTGAAGAAAAATCAACTTTACATTTACAAAACATTTTTGTTTTTGTGTTGAGTTGAGCATGAATCTCAAGACCAATTATAACTTTATCCATATCACATCTCCTCAGGTGTTGATACACCAATTAAATTTAACAAAAGAGATAGGGTAATTTCAACTCCTTTAACAAGTAAAATCCTTTTGTTTCTTTCTTTCTCATCATCTAAGTTTAATACTGGATAATCATGATAAAAGCTATGAAATTTTTTTGCAATATCATAGGCATGAAAAGTAAGTAGATGAGGAGAAAGTTTATTGACAGTTTGATATAAAATCTCTTCAACATATATCAATTTATTTAATAATTCTCTTTCATCACTATTAAAATCTAAA
>JAKPCM010000067.1 GCA_029553255.1 Caldisericota bacterium
AAACTATTTATAAAATTTTTAACTCCCAGTTGAGATATTATATAATAGATATTATATGGATATTGAGAATTTTAAGGAAGTTAAATGAAACAGGAATTTGGAGATTTATCATCTTATAAGGATTTAAAAGAGTTTTATGAAAAAAATTTGGATGAGAGCTTGAAGGACGAAAAGTCGATATTTTATTTTTGCTCTTATGTGCCAGTTGAGGTTATCTATGCTTCGGGTTTTAGACCAGTGAGATTAAATGTCAACTTAGAAACTTTTTATCTTACTGATGAAGTTACTCCAAAATATCTCTGTCCCTATTTAAAATCTATCATTGAACTTTTTTTAAAGAACAATTTGAAAAGAAAAAACATAATTTTTACTGATGGATGCGATTCGTCAAGAAGAGTTTTTGAAATATTTAAAGAGTTAAGCTTTGTTGACAAGTTTTATTATTTAAAGATACCTTTCAATGAAAATCCAAAAGATATTGAATTTTTTAAAGATGAAATAGAAAAATTATATCTGTTATTGAATGGAAAAATAGATAAAGAAAAATTAGTGAATTCAATAAATTTATACAATTCAGGAAAAAAGAAGCTGAAAGAATTAGTCATTAGTTCACAAATTGATAGTTTAACTAAAAATTATTTAAATTATATCTTCCAGATAGTTGACATAGAAGATTTTTTGAAACAGGATTTCAAGTTTAACAACAAAGATAGTGAAATGAAAAACAGATTTTATCTTTTTTCAACAATATTTCCATTAAAATTTATAGAGTTTGCTAACTCTTTAGGAATATCTTTTGATTATGATGATACCTGCTTTGGATATAAAAATTTAAGTTTAATTGAGGAAGACTCCTTATTTTCAGAAGACCCCTTGTTTTGTATTGCAAAATACTACTTGAAAAGAGAGGGTTGTGTAAGAAAAAGAGATTTCAATTCAAGGATAGAGAGTATAATTAAAAATTACAAAAATGGTAATTACAAGGGAGTTATTATTTATAATTTGAAATATTGCGATCCTCTAATCTTTTATCTTCCATTAATAAAAGATAGACTATCTAAAGAAAATATTCCAACACTCATTATTGATGATGATTACACTTTGGGTGCAAAAGGTCAAATAAGAACGAGAATAGAAGCCTTTTTGGAGATGGTTAAATGAAGAAGATGGCTAAATGAAGGAGTTGGTTAGATGAAAATTAAGTTTTCAAAACCTAAACCATTTTATGATAATTTTAGGCCTGACCCTTTTTTATCATTTTATGATAAATTAGGGACTGACCCTTTTTTATCATTTTGGAGATAGTTAAATGAAAATTGATGTTGCAAAAGTAAACCCTAACTATCTAAAAAAAATATTATCACAGAGATATCTTTATCCATTGATTTATGGAGTTTTAATACAAGCTTTAAGACCAGATGAAATTGGAAAAGTTTCAATAAAATTTGCACTTGATTTGGTTAAGAAAAATTTTAATCCAAAAAACAAAGTTTTTTATATCAATGTCTTTACACCAACAGAAATATTTTTCTCTTTAGGTGTTTTTCCAATATTACCAGAGGTAGTTTCTGGTGTTACTGCTAATTTTGGTATAAGCGATGCTATTCTTTCTGAAAGTGATGAAATTGTTTTTTCAAAAGATGTTTGTAGTGTTCATAGAAATCTCTTAGGTTTAATCAAAATGGGTTTTCTACCTAATCCTGATTATATATTAACTTTAGATAAACCTTGCCACTCAGCTGTTCATTCATTCTACTTAATATCAAAATTTTATGGTGGTGATTATCATATCATAGATATACCTGAAGAGGAGAGTAAAAAAAATATTGAGTATGTTGCAAAAAAATTGGAAGAGACCTTTATGTTTTTTTCAAAAGAGTTAAAAGCAAAAAATCCATATAAAAAGTTGGATAAAGCGATAGATTTATCTAATGAGACAAGAAAATATTTGATAGAGATTAATGAGATTAGAAAGAAAAAAGTTGTTATTGATGGAAAAAATTTTTTAGGTTATCTTGGTATGATTTTTTCTGCTTTTGGATCAACTTATGGAAGGGACTTTTTTAAACTTTTAAGAGATAAATTAAAAAATTTGTATGATGAGGGTTATGAATTACCAGTCAAGAAAAGGTTGTATTGGTTACATCTCGGTCCATATTTTAAAACTGATTTCTTTGATTATTTGAATCAAAAAGGTGCTTATATAGCTTTTGAAGAGACAAGCAATGTCTATTGGGAAGAGTTTGATAAAAATGATCCATTCAAATCTTTAGCTAAAAAAT
>JAKPCM010000086.1 GCA_029553255.1 Caldisericota bacterium
GTTAGACTTAACCCAATTTCACTTGAACTTTTAAATGATCTTGACAAGGAAACTGTTCCATTTAGGCCAAATTTTGATAATACCCTAAAAGAGCCAGAAGTTTTACCTGCAAAAATTCCAAACCTTCTTTTAAATGGAGCAAGTGGAATAGCAGTAGGAATGGCTACAAACATACCACCTCATAACTTAAGTGAGGTTATAGATACTCTTTTGTTTCTCTTAAGAGATAGAGAAAAAAGTGTTGATGATATATTAAAAATATTAAAAGGACCTGATTTTCCAACAAAGGGTGTCATTACAAATATATCTGGAATAAAATCATATTTTGAGACAGGTAAAGGCAGTGTAATTATAAAGGGAAGGGGTAAATTTGAGAAAATAGGAAAAACTTTATGTTATATCATATATGAAATTCCATATAATGTTAACAAAGCAACTCTTATAAAAAGAATAGTTGATTTAATAAAAATTGGAAAATTAAAGGAAATTGATGATATAAGAGATGAGTCATCTAAAGAAGGCATAAGAATCGTTATTGAACTTAAGAAAAATGCTAATAGTCAAATCTTTGAGAAAAAACTTTATGAATATACAGAACTTAAAACATCCTTTCCTGTTAATTTAGTTGCTTTAATAAATGGAAAACCAAAACTTCTTTCTGTAAAAGAGGTTTTAAATTCTTTCCTCTCTTTTAGAGAAGAAGTTGTGTTAAAGAGAACGAATTATGAATTAAATTTAGAAAAAAAAGAATTGAAAATTTTAAATGGAATTAAAAAAGGAATTGAAAAACTTGATGATGTTATAAAAATTATAAAAGAATCAAAAGATAGAAATGAAGCAAAGAAAAATTTAAATCTTTTACTTTCTATTGATGATGAGCAGAGTAATGCTATTTTAGATATGAGACTTTCAAGACTTGTTACCTATGAACAAGAGAAACTTGTTGAAGATATAAAAAACAAAGAAGATAGAATTAAAAATCTAAATGAAATTGTTACAAAAAAGGAGACACTTTTAAATGTTATTGAAAGCGAATTGTTGGAGATAAAGAAAAAATTTGGTGATAAAAGAAAAAGTGAAATTCTCTTAGAAGACGAGAAAGAGATAAAAATTGAAGAGATGATCAATGATGACAAAGTTATAATATTTTTAACTAAAGATGGCTATATAAAAAGAAGTTTAATATCTGAATTCACAATACAAAATAGAGGTGGCAAAGGAATAAAAGGATTAAAACTTGGAAGAGAAGATGGAGTTTTTGATATATTTTTTACAACAAATTTAAAAAATGTACTTTTCTTTACAAATTTCGGGAAAGTATATAAACTCTTAGCATACAATATTCCAGAGGGAAGTAAAGATACAAAAGGAGAAGCTCTTCATATTCTTTTACCTCTTAATCCTGATGAAAGAGTTACCTGTATCTATACAGGTGAAATGGATAAAAATTATCTTTTAATGTTCACGAAAAATGGAAAAATTAAAAAAGTTGAATTAAAGAATATTCTTAATTTAAGAAAAAATGGAATTAAGATTATAAATCTTAATGAAAATGATTATGTAAAAAGAGTCAGAGCTGTCAATGGTGATGAAAATATAATTGCTGCAACTAAAAATGGATTTTTTGCAAAATTCAATATTAAAAAAATAAGACCTCAAGGAAGATCTGCAAGTGGAGTAAGAGGTATTAAAGTAACTAAAGAAGATGAGTTTGTTAGCTTTGATATAGAAGAGAATGGTAAATCATTATTTATAATTACAAATAATGGAAAAGGTAAAAGGATAAATAATGATGAGATTCATTTAAAAAATAGAGGAATAAGAGGAGTAAGGGGAATTAGATTAAAAGGAAACTATGTTTCAGCATTAAGAAGTGTCAAGGAAGATGAAGAGATTTTTGTGATAACTGAAGATGGGAAAATAATAAGAATAGAGGCCAAAAAAGTTCCTATACAGAGTAGAAATGCTTCGGGGGTAAGAATAATAAATCTTGATAAAGATGATATGGTTAAAGGCATCGCTTTAACAAAAAATGAAAAAATTTGAAACATTTCCTCATACTGCAGATATAGGATTAAGAATATATGGTAATGATCTAAAAGAACTCTTTATAAATGCTGCCGAAGGTCTACTTTTCTTGATGAGGGATGATAAAAATATCGACGAAAAAGAGATTTATAACTTTAAAATAGAATCTGAATATTTAGAGATGCTATTATATAAATTTTTAAATGAGTTCATATATCTTTTTGATACCAAAAATTTTATTTCAAACAGATTCTCAATAGATAAATTCGATGAAAAAAAATTAAGTGGAAGAATTTTTGGAGAGACTTTTGATTCAAAAAGACATTCAATAAAATATGTAATAAAATCATGTACTCTTGAAGATATGAAATTTGAAAAAATCAATTCTTTATATAAAGTTGAAATAATTTTTGATATTTAGATATAATAATAATTATTATTTTTAAAGGAGGCAAAGTATGGATATTTTAACTCTCAACTGTGGCAGTTCTTCTGTTAAATACCAGCTTTATAGATGGAGTGAGAAAAAAGTTTTGTCCAAAGGTATTGTTGAGAGAGTTGGTATAGGAGGATCTTTTATTGATCATTATGCAAATGGTAAGGGAAACTTTAAATTTGAACATAACTGCCCTGACCACAAAGTCGCTATTAAACTTATAATTGACACTTTACTTGATCCAGAGATGGGTGTAATAAAAGATTTAAAAAGCATTCAAGGCGTAGGTCATAGAATGGTTCATGGCGGAGAAAAATTTGCTAAATCCGTAATAATTGATGATGAATTTTTAAAGACTTTTGAGGCTCTTTCAGATCTTGCCCCCTTACATAATCCTCCAAATCTTTTAGGTGTAAGAGCTGCAAAAGAACTTCTTCCAGATATACCTCACTGTGCAATAATGGACACTGCATGGCACCAAACTATGCCAAGAAATGCTTATATATATTCACTTCCATATGAATGGTATGAAAAATATAGAGTTAGAAGATATGGATTTCACGGAACATCATTTTTGTATGTTGCAAAAAGAGCAGCTGTTCTGTTAGGAAAAGGTAGCTTTGATGTAAACCTTATTGCTCTCCATATAGGAAATGGAGTAAGTGCTAATGCTATTAAAAATGGAATTTCTATTGATACTTCTATGGGTTTAACACCAGTTGAGGGTTTAGTAATGGGAACAAGAGCAGGTGATCATGATGCTGGAATAGATATTTATATGATGAGAAAAGAAAATCTGACAGTTGATCAACTTGATAATATATTGAATAAAAAAAGTGGAATTTTAGGAATAACTGGGAAATATACAGACAGGAGGGATGTTGAAAAAGCCGCTAATGAAGGGGATGATAGAGCAAAACTTGCTATTGATATAGAAACTTATAGGTTGAAAAAATATATTGGTGCATATTATTTTGCTCTTGGGCATGTTGATGCAATTATTTTTACAGCAGGTGTTGGTGAAATGAGTTCTGTGATAAGAGGTAGAACCCTTGATGGTCTTGAAGAAATTGGAATTGTTTATGATAAAAGAAAAAATGAGATTTCAAAAACAAGAAATGCTGAAACAGAGATAACAGGTGAAGGTTCAAAAGTAAGGATATTTGTTATTCCAACTGATGAAGAGCTTGTTTTTGTTGAGGATACAGTGGCTCTTCTTGAAGGAAGATATGATGTTCATACAAACTTTAGATACTCTTTTGAAGAACCAGATTATTTAAATCCAGCAAGAGAAGAAGCAATAAAATTAGAATTAGAGAAAAAACCCGAACTGGGTGAGATAATTGTAAGACCACCAAGGAAAAAATAAACTTGAAAGTAGAGTTATTGTATATAACTCCAGAGCCAGAAAAAGTAATTGAAAAAGCAGGAAGAGTAGCACATCAATCTTTTGATAAGGAGACACCTGATAGTCACATAAAATTTATAAGGATGCTCATTAAACTTGGACATACATCTGTTCTTGAACATGCTGTAGCATCTTTCAAAATTTCAGGTGTCTCTCGCTCTTTAACACATCAACTTGTAAGACATAGAATCGCATCATACACTCAAAAATCACAAAGATATGTTGATGAATCAACATTTGAATATGTTACACCTGATAAGATAAAAGAAAATGAAGTTGCATTGAATTTATATAATAATTTTATGAATTACTGTAAAGAGACATACAAAAAATTAAAAGAACTCGGTATCCCAAAAGAAGATGCAAGGTTTGTTTTACCAAATGCAACAAAAACAGAAATAGTCCTAACTGCAAATTTGAGAGAATTTAGACATATGATTTCATTAAGAGGAAGCAAGGAGGCTCAATGGGAGATAAGGAGAATGTTTATAGAAATTTTGAAGATTTTAAAAGAGTATGCACCAACTGTCTTTGAAGATTTCATTATAGAGAATGATTATGTGAGGTGTTTAAATGTTGAAGAGTGACAGATGGATTAAAAAAATGGTTGAAGAATATAAAATGATTGAACCATTTGTGGAGAATCAAATCAAAAAAGGAATAATATCCTATGGACTTTCTTCTTATGGTTATGATATAAGACTTGCAGATGAGTTTAAAATTTTTACGAATGTATTTAATTCAATAGTTGATCCTAAAAATTTTGATCCAAAAAGTTTTGTAGATTTTAAAGGAGATGTATGTGTGATACCTCCAAATTCTTTTATTCTTGGCAGAAGTGTTGAATATTTAAGAATTCCAAGAAAAGTTTTAGGTATATGTTTAGGAAAATCAACTTACGCAAGATGTGGAATAATAGTAAATATAACCCCTCTTGAAAGCGCGTGGGAAGGAAAAATAACAATTGAGATATCAAATACAACACCACTACCTGTAAAGGTTTATGCAAATGAGGGTATTGCACAGATAATTTTCCTTGAAAGTGATGAAGAGTGCGAGGTAAGTTATAAAGATAAAAAAGGAAAATACGATAAACAAGATGGAATTGTTCTTCCACTTATTGATAAATAAATAATAACCATATAATAGTATGTCATTCAGGGTGTCACACACCAAATTAACATATCAATCTTTTTGAGATTTTATTCTGTTTTCTTGTAAATTCAGCTTCATCTAATTTTACAAATTCACCTTTTTCTATAATAATCTCTCCATTTATCATTGAAAAATCAACTTTTTTTACATCAAGAAAGACAGGAACTGTTATTAAATCATTCAATCCCCCAGATAATTCAATTTTATTTAAATCAAACATTATCAAATCAGCTGCCTTTCCTTCTTTTATTGAACCTATATAATCATCCATTCTTAAAACCTTTGCTCCACCAATGGTCGCAAATTTTAAAACATCTCTTGCAGTTATCTTATCACTTCCATACTTCACTCTTTGTAATAAAAGGGCATTCCTTATTTCTTGAATAAAATTACCAGTGTCATTACTTGAACTTCCATCAACTGCAAGGCCTATTCTTATCTTATCTTTTAACTCCACAACCCTTGCAGTTCCAGATCCAAGCTTCATATTTGATGTAGGACAATGAGCCATTCCTACATCACCTTTCTTAATTTTTTCAATATCTTCGTCACTCAAATGAACCATATGAGCAAACCATACATTTGGATTAATCCAGCCTATACTTTCCATATAATCAGTTGGTCTTAAGTTGAATTTTTCAAGACAAAAAATTTCTTCATCAACTGTTTCTGCAAGATGCGTATGCAATAAAACATTGTATTTTTCACTCAACTTTAAACTCTGAATCATTATATTTTTTGTAACTGAAAATGGTGAACAGGGAGCTATTGCTATTCTCATCATTGAATATTTTTCAGGGTTATGATATTTTTCAATCATATCCTCTGTGTGTTTTAATATATCATCATCATTTTGTACTACACTATCTGGAGGTAATCCACCATCTTTTTTTGATAATGACATCGAACCTCTTGTTGGATGGAATCTTATTCCTGTTAATTTTGCTCCTTCAATCTGAGCATCAAAAATTTTTGTATTTCCATTTGGAACTAAATAGAGATGATCAGTTGTTGTTGTTACTCCTGTTTTCATCATCTCCATTATCGCTACAATTGTTGAGATATACACAGCTTCTTCATCAATATATTTCCACTTCTCATAAAGATAGGTAAGCCAATCAAAAAGTTTTAAATCATTTACCTCTTTTATGTTTCTAAAAAGTGATTGATAGAAGTGATGGTGAGTGTTAACAAAACCAGGTAACATAACTTTTCCTCTTCCATCAATAACTCTATCAAAATTACCATCCGGTTTGTTTTTACCAACATATTTAATAATGTTATCTTCAACAACAACATATCCATTTTCAATCTCATAACCATCTTTAATCATTGTTCCAATCATTGTCACATCATCGAACAATATTCTCATCTTATCCTCCTCATGTTAATTTTGGGTCAGGCCTAAATTTAACATAAAATGATAAGATAGGAACTGACCCTTTTTTATCATTTTTCAGGAAGTTTATGAAGGGCGAAAAAGACACGCTCAGGTGTTGCTGGAGTTTGCTTGATTCTTTTTCCTGTAGCATTAAAAATTGCATTTGTAATTGCTGGAGCAATAGGAACCATTGTTGTTTCTCCAATACCTTTTGAACCATAAGGTCCTAACTCTTCAAAACTCTCTATTGGTATTGTTTCAATTTGATAAGGTGAATCCATTGAAGTAGGGATTAAATATGTTGAAAAATTCTTCACAAGAAATTCACCATTTTTTATTATCACATCTTCCATTAATGCATATCCCATCCCCATAACAATTCCACCTTCAGATTGGCCTTCAAAACCAATTTTATTTATAACCCTACCTCCATCTATCAAATTAACTGCTTTTATTAAATTCGTTTTTCCTGTTAAAATATTAACTTCAACAAGTGCTATAGCACCAGAAAAACTAAAAATATAATGAGGTAACCCAAAAGCACCGGGTATTTTTGTTTTTGAAGTCGGAAAATTAAAATGACCTTCAGTTTTTGGCAGTCTCCTTTTATCATATAAAATTTCTGCTAAATCTTCATAAGTTGTAATTTTTTCATCATTTAAATTTTTGAAAATTCCATCCTCAATTTTAATTTCATCTGTGGGTATATTAAAAATTTCATTGACCTCTTTTTTTAAAATATCAATCATTTTTTTAGAAGCTATCTCTATTGCTCTTCTACTTCTATATGTTGCTCCTGAGGCTGTTGTTGTTCCACAATCAGGAGTTATAGATGTGTCGCCTGTTATTATAAATACTTTATCCTCATCAGAAATTTTTAAAGCTTCAAGAGCAATTAATTTTAAAGTTGTTTTCATCTGTTGTCCAATTTCGACACTCCCAGAGTAAACATTAAAGCCTCCATCTCTCCTCATCTCTATCCAGCAGGCGCCATAATCTGGAAGACCAACACCAAGACCAGTTCCCTGATAAGAGATTGCTATTCCAACTCCATATTTTTTGTATTCACTACTATCTATTTTATTTTTTTCTCTATCTTTATATAAAGGATGTTTTTCAATTTCATCAAGAATTTTCTTTAATCCAATGCTTGTTTCTATTTTACTTCCAATTCCAGTTTCGTCACCCTTTTTAAGAATATTTTTTCTTCTCAAAAGAACTGGATCCATATTTAATTTTTCTGCAATTTCATCCATCTGTGATTCCATAGCAAAAGTCACTTGATTGACCCCAAAACCCCTAAATGCACCAGAAACCCCATTGTTTGTATAGATACAGAAACCTTCTATATGAGTGTTTGGAACTCTATATGGACCACAGGAGTGTTCAACTGCAAGATTTACTATTGGTCCACCAAGTGATGCATATGCTCCAGTATCAGCGTATATATATATCTCATTTGATGTTAGAGTTCCATCTTTTTTCACTCCAGTTTTATATCTTAAAATCATTGGATGTTTTTTCCATGAGAAAACTATAGATTCGTCTCTTTCTATTTCCATCTTAACTAGCCTTTTTGTGTGATATGCAAGAAGAGCAAGATGTATTTGAGTTGTTATTTCATCTTTGCCTCCAAATCCTCCTCCCATTGGTTCATCAATAATCCTGATTTTCCTTGGATCAATTGCAAGAACTCTTGCTATTTGAATTTGATCCCTGAAAGGGTATTGCCCTCCACAAAATATTGTTAACAAATCTTCATCTTCATCATAAAAAGCAAATCCACTTTCAGTTTCAAGATATGCATGCTCTTGCCTTCCTGTTCTATATTCATTTTCAATTATTAAATCAGCCTCTTTAAATCCCTTCTCTATATCTCCTTTATCTATTTTTGTATGAAGATGAATATTCCCATTTTCATGAACTTTTGGTGAGTCTTTTTCTAATGCTTTAAGTGGATCTTCAACAACAGGTAATGGTTCATATTCAACTTCAATTAAATCAATAGCTTTATCTAAAAGTTCCTTTGTCTCACAAGCAACAAGAGCAACAGCATCTCCTATATATCTAACTTTGTCATAACATAAGACTGGTTGATCTTGGATTGCAATTCCAAAACCATTTAAACCAGGGATGTCATTATATGTTAAAACTGCAACAACTCCATTTAATTTAAGAGCTTTTGAAATATCTATTTTTTTAATCAAAGCATGAGGATATTTACTTCTTAGAACTTTTCCTCATATCAAATTGTCACTATATTGATCTGAAGGATATTTTATTTTTCCTGTTACTTTTTCTTTTGAAAGGACCTGTGTAACTTTTTTCCCAATCCACTTTTCTTTCTCTATTTTTTCTACTTTTTTCTCAATTTTTACATTCATATCTAACCTCTTATATTTAATAAATTGTTCAACGCTTCAAAGACAAGGTATTTACTAACTTCAATTCTATATTCTCTGCTTCCTCTTACATCTGTTATAGGATCAATCTCTTCTTTAACTTCATCGCAAATTTTTATTATTTCATCCTTTTTATATTCTTTTAAACCCCTTAAAATATTTTCAACTTTTTTTGCTCTGATAACAGTTGGAGACACTGATCCAAGAGAAATTTTTATATCTTCAATTTTTCCATCACTTTTTTTAATTTTTATACAACTCGAAGCTATTGCTATTGTTAGAGCATTTCTCTGACCGAGTTTATTAAAAAATCCAAATTCATTCTCTTTCCATTTCTTTAAAATTATTTTTACAAGAATCTCATCCTCTTTTAAAATAGTTTTACCAGGACCTTTAAAAAAGTCTTCAATATTTACAATTCTACTTCCATTAGTTGATTCTAAAAAAAATTTTGCATCTTCACAAAATAGAGGAGGAATAGAGTCTCCAGCTGGTGAGGCATTACATATATTTCCACCAATTGTGCCTTTATTTCTTATCTGGGGTGAACCAACTTTTTTAGATGCTTCAACAATCAAAGGTGAATATTTTTTTAAGATATCTGATTCTATTATTTCAGAAAAAGTAACTAAAGAGCCAATGTGAATTTCATCTTCTACCTCTTTAATTCCTTTTAGTTCTTCAATATTTTTAATGTCTATGATATTCTCCTCTTTTATTAGATTATCTTTTAATCTAACAATTAAATCTGTTCCACCCGCAAGAAATCTCTTATTTTTACCAAATTTTTTTGATAAATTTATAGCCTCTTTCAAATTCTTTACTTTATAATATTCAAATTCCCTCATTTATCCTCCAGAATTCAAACTAAATAATAGCTTTAGTTAATTTAATTACTGCATCAATGATTTTTTTATACCCTGTGCATCTACATAAATTTCCAGAGATTGATTCCCTTATTTCTTCAAGAGATGGTTTTTCATTTTTTGATAGTAGATTGGTTAAACTCATAACCATTCCTGATGCACAAAAACCACATTGAAATGCTCCTTCTTCAATTAATGAATTTTGTAAAGGCGTTAAATCATCTTTTGATATTCCCTCTATTGTTGTAATATCTTTACCATCAACCTCTGGAATTAAAATTAAGCAGGAATCAAATATTTTATCATCAATAATAACTGTGCAGGCTCCACATTCTCCTTTAGAACATCCCTCTTTTGTTCCTGTTAATTTAAGATAATCTCTTAAATATTCAGATAAAGTTATATTAGCTGGAACTTCGTCTGTTATCTTAACACCATTTAATATAAAATCTATTTTTATTTTTTTCATCTTCTATTAAAAATTACCTCTTTTTCATCCATTTTTTCTTTCATTGATATTGCATCAACTGGACAAACCTGCATACATAATGCGCAACCAACACACTTTTCAATATTTACTTCAGGAATTCTATTCTCTTTTATTTCAATTGCCATATGACCACCATCATTACAGGATATGAAACATAAATCACATCCAATACATTTATCTTTATCTATATTTGCTTTTACTTCAATAAGAGGTAGTTCTTCATTTGATTTAATTTTTTCTAAAGATTTGCCCACTATTTCTAAAGGCGATTTTAAATTCATTTCATCAAGGTAATGAGAAAGTCCACTTTTTAACTCTTCTATAACCCTAAAGCCATAAACCATTGGAAGAGTACAAAATTGAACATTACTTGCACCAACAAGCATAATCTCTATAGCATCTCTTGAAGAATATGCACCTCCATTACCCGAAATTACTATATCAACACTTCTTTTTATTTCAGCTATTGTTCTTAAGGTAATTGGTTTAATTGCATTTCCAGATAGACCAGAATAAGATGATACACCAAAAACTGAAGGATATGGCTCAAATGTATAGATATTAATTCCAAGGAGTGAAGGAATTGTGTTGCTTGCAGTTATTCCATCAGCCCCACCTTTTTTAACTGCTTTTGCAACTTCAACTATGTCAGTAACTTGTGGTGTTATTTTAATCAAAACTGGAGTGTTTTCTGCTGCTTCTTTTACCCAGCCAGTGACTTTTTCTGTTGCACTTATTGATTGTGCAAGCATTTTTCCGGGTGCTTCTCCCATACTTCCTTGTGGACAGGAAAATGAACACTCTATTAAATCAACATTAGCTTTTCTTAACCTAAAGACAAGATTTTGCCAATCCTCTTTTTTACTTCCCATTATACTCGCAGCAATCATTTTTTCTGGAAATTTCTCTTTCAGAATCTTCACTCTTTTTTCAATCTCATCAATGTGATGTTTTGAAATCAAATCTATATTTCCAAGACCAATAACTCTTCTATAATAATTTCCAAAAGATGACATCATTGGATATTTTAATGGAACAGGGTTCTCTTCAACTGAAGTTGTTTTTAAAATAACTCCAGCCCAACCTGACTCAAGCCCTCTTACCACCATTTCAAGCTCATCAGTTGATGGTGAAGCAGAAAGAATAAAAGGATTCTCAAGAGTTAAACCTAAAAAATTTATTGAAAGATCCCTTAATTTAAACATTATTTACTCCTCCTTAAAAATTCATCTATTTTAAAAGCAGCAATTTTCCCTTCACTTGCTGCTTTTGTTACTGTTTGTCCTCCATTAATGCAATCTCCACCAGCAAAAACACCTTCAAGATTTGTCATATAGTTTTCATCAATTTTAATCAAACCATCCTCTTTTTCTATTTCAGGAAATATCCCATCCTCAATTTCCTGACCAACTGCAACAACTATATTATCAAGAGGAATTATGAATTCACTTTTATCTATCAATTCGAAACTTCTTCTTTTTTCTCTTTCACTTTCCTTTAAGCTAACCTGTGAAACTTTTAAACCTTCAACCTTTTTATCTCCTGAGATTTCAATTGGTGATGATTGAAAATAAAAATTAACACCAAGATTTTTTGCTCTTTCTAACTCTTCTGGATAACATTTTAAATCCTTTAATCCCCTTCTATAAATTATAAATACCTCTTTTTCTTTAAATCTATTTTTCAAACTGTTAGCCACATCAAAAGCAACATTCCCTCCACCTATTACTCCTATTCTATTTCCAAGAGAGATCTCTTTTCCATTTTTTAAATCTCTTAAAATTTTCCTTGCATAAAAAACTCCATCTTTATCTATCCCTGGAATTTCTAATTTTGTCTCATCTCCCAAACCAATACCTATAAAAATTGCCTTAAAATCCTTTTTTAACCCTTCTATACTCTTAACTTTTTCAATGTTTAATTCATATATGAAATTATCCTTTATAAAATCGATATCCTTTTTAACAATCTCTTTTTGAAGTCTGTCATTTGATATCTCTGTAAAAGGAATTCCTCCAATATCTTCCTCTGTAAAAATGTGAGTTTTATATCCAAGAGTTCTTAAGAAAAATGTACAAGATAATGAGGCTGGTCCTCCTCCAACAATTGCAACATCCTCATATTTATATGGAGAAAGGGATAAATTTTGATTTTTAACAAAATTTAATGTTAAAAAATTATGTAACTCTCTAATTTTTACAGGAGAATCAATTTTTGATCTTATACATTCTTTTTGGCACAGAATCTCTTCAGGACAGATAAAACCAGCAATGTTTATCATTGGGTGGGATTCTCTCACTTTTTCATATGCTCCATAAAAATTTTTATTTCTTATCATATGAATAAAGTTTGAAATAGGTAGATTGATTGGACAATTTTTTTCACAGGGAGCATCAAAACAGAAAAGGCACCTTTCTGCTTCGTGCATCATTTTTTCTAAAATATTGTTTCCTTTTAAATCACTCATAAATCACCCCAGAATTTAAGTTTTAAATAAATTATACAAAAATTATAAGTTGCTTAAAAATAGTCCTATTTCAACTCTCTTTTTTTGAAGAGAACAGAACTCAAGAGGAGGTTTTAAGGGGTCACTATTAATTAGATATGAATGTGCAATACATCCTCCTCCACAAAGATATTTGGCCCAGCAACTTGAACATTTTGGTTTATTAGATAGATCGTTCAATTTAATAAAATATTTTTTCAATTCTTCATCTATTCCATTATATATATCCCCAATTTTAAACTCATCAAATTCTGATAAAAAATGACAGGGGTATAAATTTCCAATAGAATCAGCAGCAAGATATTCTACACCAGCTCCACAACCAAAACTCATTTTTCCAAGACAGGGGCCTTCATCAAGAGAGATTAAAAAGTGATAAAAATTTAAGTTATTGCCTTTTTTCTTCTCATTAAAAATATATTCACCTATTTTTTCATAATCCTTTTTGATTTTTTTGAGAGAATCATTTTTAATTTTTAAAGGACTCTTTTCATCGATTATAACAGGCTCAAGTGAGATATTTTTAAACCCCTCTTCAAATAGAAACTTTGCTGATGGAAAGATAGATTTTGTCTCTTCAGTAAAGGTACCTCTAATATAGTATCCATCATCTCTTTTTTTTATCAAATTTACAATTTTTGGATATATTAAATCAAAACTTCCTTTACCATTTTTAAATTTTCTGAATCTATCATTAACATTTTTTGGTCCATCAAGAGATATTATCAAACTTATTTTATTTTTATTTAAAAAATCTATTTTATCATCTGTTAGAAGAACTCCATTTGTTGTTAGTGAGAATCTCAAATTTTTATTTTTTTTCTTACTTTCACTCAAACCATACAAAATTGTTTCTTTAACAACATCCCAATTTAAAAGTGGTTCCCCACCAAAGAAATCTATTTCAATATTTCTATTTTTAGAATTTTTTATTAAAAAATCAACAGAAGCCTTTGCAATTTTTATACTCATCAATCTATCTTCTTTACCAAAACTTCCTCCATCAACAAAACAATAATCACATTTCATATTACATATTTGAGAAACAAGAAGACAGAGTGATTTTAAGTTATTTGGATTATTGAATTTTGGATTAAAATTTTTATAAATTTCATACTCTTCTAAAAAAAATTTGTTTTTTGGAAAATTTTTTAAATTTAAATTTTGATAAGAATTTCTATCAATTTCAATAAAAGTTCCTGAGACAGGGAAAAAAACAAAAAATCTTTTTAAAAATGAGAATTTATGAAAGAAAGGTGGTTTAGAATATATATGTTTTATCCTTCCTATCTTTTTCACAACCTTGATTTCCAACTGTCATTGATGTTTTACAAGCAGATTTACAAGGTGTGGGACACTCTCTACAATTTAAATTTATCTTATCAATGAATGGCTTGTTTTTAATGACCTTTATCTTCAAAACTCACCTCCTATTAAAAAATTATAATACAAATTTACAAAAGTAGGCTGTCTGTTTTTGTAAACAAAGTCAAGTTATTTTATCAACACCGATATAAGGAATAAGAAGTTCTGGAATTTTGACAGAACCATCCTCATTTTGGTAATTTTCTAAAACCGCTGCTAAACACCTACCTATAGCAACTCCTGAACCATTTAGAGTATGAATAAACTCAATTTCTCCACTCTTTC
Organism: Caldisericota bacterium; assembly: GCA_029553255.1. Classification (GTDB taxonomy): domain Bacteria; phylum Caldisericota; class Caldisericia; order B22-G15; family B22-G15; genus JAAYUH01. Next base: position 14,323 of record JAKPCM010000086.1, read on the forward strand.
TTCTAAATTTTGTATTCATTCTTCTTGCTTGAAAATCTGTACAGTTTGAACAGGATGATATTTCAACATATCTTCCATATGATGGCATCCAGACCTCAATATCATAAGTTTTGCTTGCTGAAAAACCCGCCATATCACCAGTTGATAGAAGGACAACTCTATATGGTAAATTTAATTCTTTTAAAACATCTTCAGCTTCAATAACGAGTTTTTCAAGTTCATCAAAAGAATTTTCTGGTTTAACCAATTTAACAAGTTCGACTTTATTAAATTGATGAACTCTAATTAAGCCTCTTGTATCTCTTCCAGCCGCTCCTGCTTCTTTTCTAAAACAAGCAGTATATGCAACATAATATTTTGGAAGTTCGTCCTCATTTAAAATCTCATCTTTATGAATATTTGTAAGAGGAACTTCAGCAGTTGGAATTAACCATAAATCTTCTCCTTCTATCTTATACATATCATCAACGAATTTAGGTAGTTGTCCTGTGCCTACCATAATATCTCCTCTTACTAAAAAAGGTGGAAATATCTCTTTATATACATTTTTTTTAGTGTGTAAATCAAGCATAAAATTTATAAGTGCTCTTTCAAGAGATGCTCCAAGATCTTTATTTAAGAAAAATCTTGAACCAGATAATTTACTTGCTCTTTCAAAATCAAGAATTCCTAAATTCTCACCTATTTCCCAGTGAGGTTTTATTTCAAAATCAAATTTTCTTATCTCACCAAATTTTCTTATTTCAACATTACTTTTTTCATCAGGACCTATTGGAACTGTTTCATGAGGTATATTAGGAATTCTTAAAACAATATCATTGAGAATATCTTCTGTCTCTTTTAATTTCTCTTTTAAATTTTCTATATTATCTGAGAGATTTTTTGATTCAAGGAGAAGTTCTCCGA
>JAKPCM010000089.1 GCA_029553255.1 Caldisericota bacterium
GGATTTGTCCATAAATTATTTTTTAAATCCGGATGGTTATAATCAATTCCTGAATCTATTATTCCAATTAACATTCCCTTACCTGTAACAGATAAACCATTCTCATCACTCATCTCCCAAACTTCTGGAGCATTGATTAAAGGGACGAATATGTCTGTATCGAGATAGTGAGTTTGAGAAAGATATACATTTTTTACATAAGGAATTTTCTTAATTTTTTCAATGTCATCCTTTAAAACTTCACCTGAAACTCCATTATAGGATAAATAGTAATGCCATCTTTCTTTAAAATAGATTCTCTTACTTGAAAGTGAAAATAGGAAATTATTATGCTCTTTTTCAAGTAAATTTAGATAGGAATTTTTATTTGAATTTGTCATTGGAACATCTTTGTTTTCAGATAAAAATTCAGAATATGATGGGGATTTAAGTTGAACTATAACCAATACTTTTTCAGAATCTGCTTTGACTTTTAATAATGGTAAAAGAGTGATAAAAAGAGAGATAATTAAAAAGAGAGATAAAAATTTTTTTGTCATACAATCCTCCTTTTTTAAAGTTAATTGTTTTATTATAATAATTTTTACACAAAAATTAAATAATTCAACCTTTTTAAAATAAACTATTTTTGTCTTTTTTATATGGCAAAATCAATTCTTTATAATTATTTTCAGGATTATTTACCAAATTTGAAACTTCAAAAATATCAAGTAAATCATCAGGAAAAGGAGTAAGAAAATTTATTAAATTATCATAATCTTTATATTCATAATCAAGCCATATCTTTTCTCTTTCCTTATCTAAAATAACTGGCATCCTATCATGAATTTTTTTTATTTTATCATTAGGTTCAGTTGTTATTATAGCAAAACTCATAATCTCATTTTCTTCATCTTTAAAAATGTCAAATATACCAGCAAATGAAAAAATTTCCATATCTTTTAAAGTTATGAGATATGGAGTTTTTGTTTTTTCCTCTTTCTTCCATTCATAAAATCCATTTGAAGGTATAAGACATCTTCTATTTTTTAAATACCTATAAAAATGTGGTTTTGATAAAAAAGATTCTTTTCTTACATTTATAAAAGGTTTAAATTCTTTTAAGTTTTTAACCCAAAAAGGAATTAAACCCCATTTCATCAACTCAACTTTGTTAAATTTTTCCTCTTTTAAAATTACAGGTACATCCTGCCCAGGTGAAATATTATAATTTGGAGAAAAGTTGAAAGTTTTTTCTACTATTGCATCAAATCTATCTGGTATTTTATCGATTTCAAAAAATATGAATCTTCCACACATAGAAAAATTATATCAAAAATAGATAAGTATTGTGAAAATTTTGAAAAAGTTATCTAAACCGTCATTCCTGCTTCTGTAGGAATCTATATAATCAATTGAAATACTGGATTCCCGTTTTCACGGGAATGACAAAAAGTGTTTACAAAAGTAGGCTGTCTGTTTTTGTAAACTATGGCTGGGGAGCAGGGATTCGAACCCCGATCAATGGATCCAGAGTCCATTGTCCTACCATTGGACGACTCCCCAAAAATTTTTTAAATTATATAATAATAATAAGCTAAAATCAATCACTCATAATAGTTTACAAAAGTA
>JAKPCM010000092.1 GCA_029553255.1 Caldisericota bacterium
GATTTTGAAAAAGGAAGAATATTAAGTGAACCCCCAAAAGATTTTGTTATAGAAATTAAAAATGGGAAGATTGAAATTGAATCTGAAAATGAGATTCAATATTATTTTTTAGATTATAAATTAAATAAGGAAAATATTTTATTTATGTAGAAATGGATTTTTATTCTCATCCGGAATTTTTATTAACAGATCATCTATTGGAAGTAGCAAGAAGAGCAAGCGACTATTTCTTTTTCACTAAATATAATGATATTTTAAAAAATATCGCTTATATAATTGGAATAACGCATGATTTTGGTAAATTTACAACTTTCTTTCAGAAAAAACTTTTAGATGAAACATATAATCCTAAATATACTGATCATTCTTTAATTTCATCTCTTTTTACTGCATATTTAATTCAAAAAAATATGGAAGACTTTCAACTTGAAGATAAAATAAAAAAATACATTCCATTAATTTCCTTTTTTGTTGTTATACACCACCACTCAGATTTGAGATCTCTTGAATATTTAGAAGATATTTTACAAAACGAAGAGAATAAGGAGAAAATTAAAATACAGTTAGAAGATCTTTTAAAAAATAGAATTTATATTGATTTTGAATTAAATAAAATTGGATTAAAAGAAACATTAGAAGATTTTTCAAAATCATATGAATTAGTAATTGAAGAATTACTTAAAGAAATATATTATTATAAAAAAGAACAAAACGAAACTAAATTAGAACTTTCATTTATTTTACTTTCTTTATTTTCTTCATTAATTGATGCAGACAAAAGAAGTGCAGGAAAGATTGAAGATATAGATAGGGTAAAGATTCCAGAAAATCTAATTGATATATATAAAACAAATAAGTTTAAAAACACAGAAGAGAGTTTAATGAATGAAAAAAGGGAAGAAATATATAACAAAGTAATTAATAAAGTAGAATATATTAATTTAGAAAACAGGATCTATACATTAACAGCACCAACTGGTTCTGGAAAGACCCTTACAGCATTTTCTTTTGCCTTCAAATTGAGGGAAAAAATTGAAGATGAATTTGGATATATGCCAAGAATTATCTATTCTCTTCCTTTTATAGCAATTATAAATCAAAATTTTCAAGTTCTTGATGAATGTTTGAATTTGTTAGAAGATTATCCAAATAATAAGTCTAAATATTTGATAGCACACCATCATCTTGCAAATATGAAATATAAGGAGGGAAACGAATATAAAGAAATAGAAGAATCATTAGAATTAGTTGAGTCTTGGGAATCAGAGATTGTAGTAACTACTTTTGTTCAATTCTTAGAAACATTAATTGGTTTTAAAAATAGATTTTTTAAAAAATTACACAATATTTCAAGAAGTATAATTATTTTGGACGAAGTTCAAAATATACCAGTTGAATATTGGAATTTAATCGAAAAAATTTTATATTACCTGACAAATTATCTATGTTGCTATATAATTCTTATGACTGCAACAAAACCCTTAATTTTTAAAAATTTTAAATCTTCGGAACTTTTAGATAATTATGAAGAATATTTCAAATATTTCAATAGAGTTAGATTGAATATAAATTTTAATATAAATACTTTAGATGATTTATTCAATTTTTTTGAAGACATTTACCAAAAGAATAAATCAAAATCATTTCTATTTGTTTTTAACACAATAAACTCTTCTATTGATTTTTATAACAGATTAAAGAAATATTTAAAAAATAAAGCTAATATATTCTATCTTTCTTCAAATATTATTCCAAAGCATAGAATTCTTAGAATAAATGAAATTAAAAAGAAATTATCAATTGATGAGCAAGTTATTTTAGTATCAACTCAAGTTGTTGAAGCGGGAGTTGATTTAGATTTTGATATTGGAATAAGAGATATAGGCCCTTTGGATTCTATAATTCAAGTTTCTGGCAGATGCAACAGAGAGTTTAAAAATAATATTTCAGATGTATATTTAGTTAATTTAAAAAATGAAAATGGTAAAAATTTTGCTAATATGGTATATGGATTAATCTCTCCATCGATTTGCTTTAATTTATTAAAAGAAAAAAATTCGATAAAGGAAGAGGAATTTTTAGAACTTATAGATCAATATTTTATAGAAATAATTGAATCAAAAAGTCAAGAAGACTCAACCTTCATTTTTGAATCATTTCTTAACCTGAGGTTTTATGATAAAGAAAAGATTTTGCGAACAACTTCAGATTTTCAACTGGTTAAAAGTAATGATTTATATCCAATTTTTATAGAAATAGACAATAAAGGCAAAGGAATTTGGGAAAAATATATAGAAATAAAGAATAATGATAAATTGAAACCATGGGAAAAGAAAATAAAAATTTATGAATTTAAAAATGATTTTGAAAATTATATAGTTTCGGTTAGATTAAATGATAAAAATTATAAGATATTTGATATAGATAGCGAGGGGTTTTTAGGTCATGTGAAAAAATGTGAACTTGATAAATATTATGATCTTGAAACTGGTTTTAAAAAGCAAGAAGGAATAGAGTTAATTTGGTAAATGCCACAGGTACATTAATTGCCTCTTACTATGTTTGTAAAAGAGAACTTTGGTTTATGGGGCATGAAATTATACCTGATCAGGATGATCCTTTTTTATCAATAGGAAGGTATATAGAAGAAAACTTTTATAAAAGAGAAAGAAAATTTTATGATTTAGATAATATGAAAATTGACTTAGTTAAAAAGGATAAAGAAAGTATATTGATTTGTGAGGTTAAAAAATCAAGTAAATATGAAAAAAGTATAATTATGCAACTTTCATTTTATTTATTAAGGTTAAAAGAAAGTGGAATAAATACTAAGGGTGAAATTTTGATACCAAAAGAAAGGAAAAAGATTCCAGTTTTTTTAACAGATGAAATTGAAAATGAGTTAAAAATAGCTATTAAAGAAGTCGAAAATATAATAGACCAAGATTACCCTCCAAATAAAGAACGAATAAAATTTTGCACTCATTGTGCTTATAGGGAGTTTTGTTGGTCATGAAAGGAAGTATTTTTATTTTTTCAAATGGCGATTTAAAAAGAAAACAAAATACTATATATTTTGAAGGTGATAAAGGTATAAAAAAATTTATACCAATTGAAAACACTAATGAACTTCATCTTTTTGGAGAAGTTACAATTAATAAAGAAATTTTAGAATTTCTATCTAAAAATGAAATTGTTCTACACTTCTATAACTATTATGGTTATTATGTTGGTACATACTATCCAAGAGAACATTATAATTCAGGATTTATGATTCTAAAACAAGCTGAAAATTATATCGATAGAGAAAAGAGATTAAATTTAGCAAAAAAATTTGTTTTTGGTGCTTCTGAAAATATTAAAAAAGTTTTAAATTATTATAATTCAAGAAATATTAATCTTGAACAAATAATTTCAAAAATAGATAATTTAAAAGAATTAATACCTCTTCAAAATGATATTGATCAACTTATGGCTATAGAAGGAAATATAAGAGAAATTTATTATAATGCTTTTGATTATATTGTAGATGATGAAAATTTTTCTATGGATGAGAGAACAAAAAGACCTCCAAAGAATAGAATGAATGCTTTAATAAGTTTTGGCAATTCTCTTTTATACACAACTATTCTTTCAGAAATCTATAAGACACATCTTGACCCAAGAATTGGTTTTTTACATGCAACTAATTTTAGAAGATTTACTTTAAATCTTGATGTATCTGAAATTTTCAAACCTATATTAGTGGATAGAGTTATATTTCATATATTAAATAAAGGAATGATTAAACCAACAGATTTTGATCAAAAACTTGGAGGCCTTTACTTGAAAGAATCAGGAAGAAAGGTTTTTATAGAAAAATTTGAAGAAAGATTATCAACTACCATAAAACATAGAAAAATAGGAAAAGATGTTTCATATAGAAGATTAATCAGACTTGAGTTATATAAAATTGAAAAACACCTAATGGGTGAATACCAATATGAACCATTTGTTTCGGAGTGGTAAATGTATTTAATAATGGTTTATGATGTAAATGAAAAAAGAGTAAATAAAGTTTTAAAAATTGGCAGAAAATATCTTGATTGGATTCAAAATTCAGTGCTTGAAGGTGAAATAACAATTGCAAAATATGAAAAATTGAAATTAGAAATTCTTGATGTGATAAATAAAGAGGAAGATTCAGTTATTTTTTACATTTCAAGAACAACTATGTATAGTAAAAGAGAGATAATTGGATTAACTAAAGGAGGATCAAAATTAATAATATGAATTCCAAAATTTTTACTTATCATCAGTCAACCTTTAAACCTGTAAAAATTCCAGTATATCGACAAAAAACTATATATTTTTATTTAAATCTTTTAATAATTGAAATTTTTGATTATAATTTCTTTAAAAGAACCTTGAAAATTTATAAAAATTTTTAACCCCTCAATAAAAGAACATATATTTTTTAAATAATTTATAAGTTTTTAGCTCGCCTATGAGGGATTGAAACATCTTATACCTTCTAAAGAATATCTTATCACTTCCTCGTTTTTAGCTCGCCTATGAGGGATTGAAACTAGTATCTGAACTTATAATATTTCCGGGGAATCCAGTTTTTAGCTCGCCTATGAGGGATTGAAACTCATCTTACACCTCCTAATATATGTTTAAAATTATAACAAAAATTCGTCGGAGTTATTGAGATAAACTCAATCTCATCTCTCTGTCTTTTACTATTATACACTTTATCAAAAACTATTTGCATATTATCATCAAGTTTTAAGATATAGTTTTCGTTATATTTCAAATTCATTTCCAAAAGTTTTATACATATTTTTGCTACAATCTTCAAATCCACTTTTCTATCTATCATTCTTTTTTGAAAATGAGGAGTTATTATTATAGTTGTATTTTCTTTTGTTATCTCAAAAGTTCCATTTTTTTGTTTACTCATCTTTAGGTTTTCCATCTTACACCTCCTATATCCATATTATCATATATTTCTATTTTGTCAAGAGGGTAAATGAAGATATTTTTAAATATTGTAAAAATATAATTAAACCTTTTATAGACTTATTTACTTCTATTTTTTGTTTTTCTAAATTATAATTTTTGTATTGTATTTTCATTTTTTTATATATCTATTTTATTACAAAAATTATTTTTTTTATAAAAATATGTTATACTTATAATATAAAGGAGGTGCAAAAAGATATGGATGAATATGTATCTATGTTTATAAAAGTTAAAAAAACTTTATATAAAAAATTGATATTGTGTAAAGGTTTAAATAAGAAAAAAATATATGAAATTATAGAGGAAGCCTTAAATATGTATTTTGATAAATATCCAATTAATAGAAAAGATTTTGAAGATATTTTATGATTCTGTTTTTAACTCTTCTTTAAGTTTATTATAGATTTCTAATAACTTGTTGTCTATTATTTGCCATTGTTCCTCTGTTAAATCTATTTTGATATTTGTCTCTATCCAACTTTTAATCTTTTTATAAAAAACAGCCCAACTCTTTTCTATTAAATCAGGATTAGCATATATAAAATTTTCTATAATTTCTAAAACAAAATCTAAAACCTCTATTGTTTTAGGTGATTTCTCTTTTATCTTTTTTACTATCCAACTTAAAAAATATCCAATTGCAATTGATATTAAAACTACAATCGGAATAAAAACTTCATTCGGTATTTGCATAAAAACCTCCTTTTCAATCTTTTAAAAATTCTTGAATAATATTAATATTAAATAAAGATTTCATTTAAAAAGAGAGCTTTATTTTATGTCCTCATTAAAGATTTCAATTTGTTCTTTGCTTAAATCCTTTAAAATCCCAGACATTGCCTCAATTGCTAAAATGCTTTTTATTCTTTTTACAAGTTCCTCATCAGAAATATTATTAAAATTCAATGAAGATATTTTTGATATTTCATTCAATATTTTTTCTTTATTTACATCTTCAAAAATATCATATTCTGCTTTTAACTCATCAATTATTTTTGATATCTTATTTAACAATCCTAATTGTATTTCATCTTTCATATTTAAGAACCTTTATAAATATAATTTTAAAAGGAAGGTTTTTCACCTTCCCTGACTTTTCCATCTACTCAAAGTCATCCCTGATGACTTATCAATGGAAAAGAACCTTTAATAAAAAGATAACATATTTTTTTATACATTTCAATATATATCTTTAACATTTATATGCACCATACTCATTATTATTGAAAAGGATGGTGTATATAAATTTCATATACATTGCAATGTATAAATTTTTGAATTTCATATACATTATTATTTTTTTTTGGTATATATTTAAAAGTCTCAAATTCTTTTTTTTAATTTGTTGTAATTTTCTGATTTTAACTTTTTGTTTTTTTCTATCTTTTTCTTTTTTATAAAATTCTTTTATCAATTGCTCTTCTGATTTCAATTCTCTTTTAACTTTATGAATTTAAAAATATAATCATAGAATTTTGCAAAAGAGGATAAGACAATACCTGTTATGATATTAGAAACCCAATCTGGAATTTGAGAAGACCAATTTAATTGATATTTTATTCCCTGTGGAGTTGTAAGAACAGCAAAAAGAATACCAATTAGAATTGCAAAAATAAGCGTATAACTTGAATCAAATTTAAGCCATTTTTTTAACATCTCTGTTAGAGTTTCAACACAAAAACCTAAAATAGCGAGATATTCTATATCTAATTTCATTATTTAGATATCATCCAATAAATTAAAGCAATTACCGCTGGAATTAAACCTGCCATAAAACCCCATACTCCACTTTTGAATTTTAGAACTTCCACTTCTTTATCAATTCTATTTACAATATTATAAATCTTTTCAAGATTTTTGTTTATATTATTTATATCTTCTTTCAAATCTCCAATACAAGTTTCAATACTTCCTCTCCATTTTCCGTTTTCAATTGAGTTATATGTTGAAGACATTTCTTTTTTTTGATAAGTTGTTTTATCATCCATTTTTTATTCTCCTATTTCTTTTAATATTTCTAATAATATTTCTTTTACTATTTTCTTTATCATTACTTTATCATTACTATTATTGTAATTCATTAACACTGCTAAAACTTCAGCACGAGTAAAAGATTCTTTTGCTTTACTTAAATGAATATCTAAATCTTTTATCCATCCTTTATTGAAAGCATTCTTTATGACTTCCTCTTCCCATTTTTCTAATGGCATTTTAAAAACCTCCTTTTTAATTTCAGGTATTCTTTTATAAAGATTTTGACCGGGGCATTCTGTATTAATAACATCTCTATGACCTACAATATCTTTAATATTATATTTTTTTACTAATCCTTTGATAAGCATTAATCCAGCCCGAAATTGAATTTCTGGAACATTTTCTTTTTCAAAATTACCTAAAAAACAAATCCCAAGAGAATTAGCGTTGCAAGGTTCATTAGAATAAGAATAACCATCAACTCCACAATGTCCAATCATTAAATTTTCAGGTTTCCAAGATATAATATGACCTTCAATAGTAAGCATAAAATGATATGAATTTGTGACAGAATTTTTACCAAAATTTTGCTCTTGTCTTTTAATTATATTTAAACCAGTTTGATAGGATCCATCTGTAACAGAATGGTGAATAATAATAAATTGCGGATTCAATATCACCATTCATCCTCCTTAAAATTTTTAACTTCATAAACTAAAGATACTTTTATAATATTGTCAAAATCTTCTATTATTGTTTTTATAGGCATAACTGGAGACAAATAATAAGTTCTATTTCCATATGTCATTTTTAAATTTTCACCTGCATAAATAACATTGTTTACAAGTTCATTATATTTTTCCTCAACATCTGATTTTGAAATTCCCTCCAAAATACCTTCAATTGTAATCATCGGGTTTTGTTCGTTCAAAATATAGTGCATATCATTAACATAAAAACTTTCATAACTTTTTTGAAAAAACATTGCTCTATCCCATAAAAAAGTTTCAGGTAGTATATAATCATTTATAATTATCTCCATCTACTCTCCTTAAAATACTATGATTATGTCCACTCATTCTCCTTAAAATTCTTAAGTCCATAAATTAAAGTTACATTCAATAGTTGAGGAAAATCTTCAAATCTTGTCTTTATTACATTAATTGGGAAAACATTATAAGTTCTATTTTTATATTTCATTTCAACAAAATTATCAATATATATAACATTATTTACTAAATCTTTATATTTATTTTCTACATCCGATTTTGAAGTTCCCTCTAAAACTCCTTCTATAGTTATTGTTGAATAATTTTCTTTTGTAATATAATGCATATCAGATACAAAAAATGATTCATAACTTTTTTGATAAGTCGGTGCTTTATCCCAAATGAAAGTTTCAGGCAGTTTATAATTATTTATAATTATGTCACTATAAAAAAAAGAAAAATAAGAACTGATTATTTCTGTTAAAAGATTTGTGATTCCTTCATAAAGAAATTTTGGAAAATAGAGATATGTTCCTTCAATATTTGAAACTAAATTTATCAAACCAGAATAAATTTTTGAATAAATATATTTTAAACTTCCAGAACGACCATAACCCTGCTTTCCATACTGACTACTACCTATTGGCATCTTTTAGTTGTTTCTCCTTTATTGCCTCAAAAACATTGTATTTGAATTTATCGTTTGCTTCTATTAAGTTTCCATTCTCGTCTATCATATATCCCATACTTAATAAAGACATTAAGTTCCCATCACCTATTAATTGAGTAGTCAATTTCTTTTTAAAATATTCTTCTTCTTCACTTTCAAATTCTTCTCTTGTAATTTTGGGAAATTGATTATATAAATTTAATAGATAATTTACCTCGTGAATAGCATCATCTACTAATTTCTTAATATCTATTCTCTTAAGTTTTTTAAATTCAATATCAAGTTCAATTCTTCTTTTCTCGTATATGTTTTTCTCTGTTTTTAATTTCTCTTCTAATTCTTCAATATCTATATCTTCTTTTTTAAGATTGTAGTAAG
>JAKPCM010000093.1 GCA_029553255.1 Caldisericota bacterium
AGGGTCTATAATATAAATTTTTCAATTGGTTATAAGGATATAACTTCTAAGGATTATACGAAAAATGAGAAGGTGAGTATTTATATTTCACAAAAAGAAAAAAGTGACGAGCCAAATTTAACTATCAAAAATGTCTCTTTTGAACCTAAATTATTATCTCCTAATTCATCTTTTAAATTGAGCTTTTCAATATTAAATAGTGGAGGGAAAATAGCAAATAACTGCAAGATAGAATTTGCAGGTGTTGGAACCTCTTCTGATTTGTATCCTTTTAGTCTAATTGATTCAGGAAGCTTGATTTACCTTGGAAATATCAAAGTTGATGAAGAAAAGAAATTCAATTTAAATTTAAATATATCTAAAGATGCTAAAGATGGAGTTTATAACCTTGTCTTTAAAATATATTATGAAAATGATAAAACTTTCACTGATACACAAAAAATTGGCGTTGTTATTCAGAAAAGTGAACCATCAAAAAATTTAAATATTATATTATCATCATATATAATAACTCCAAATTCTCTTAAACCTGGTGATAATTTTGAAATTAACTATACATTAACAAACATATCAAAAGAGAGTGGCTATAATATAGTACATAAGATTGAAAGAGTTGAAAATTCTAATTCTCTTTTCCCATTTTCTCCAGTCTCAATGTCAAATATAAATTCATCAAGAGTAATTCAAAGTTTCAGTTCTATAAATTCAAAATTCAAATTCATCATCTCTCCAGATGCTGAATCTGGAAATTATAATCTTTTATTTACATTATCTTATGAGGACTCTTCTGGAAATAGTTACTCTCAAACATCAACAATAGGTGTGATGGTTTTAAGAGAACCTATTATCTCTATCTTTAACTTAGTATATCCTGATTTAGTTAATAAAGGTGAAAAATTTAATATTTCCTGTGAAATTGCAAATTTAGGGAAATTTCCAATAAATGGAGTACTTGTTTTACTCGAAGGAACTTCGATAAGAGGAGTTGATAGATTCATTGGAACAATAGATCCTGGGATTTCAGAAGTTTATGAAGCAGAAATATCTTTTGATAATATTGAAGATTATAATTTAACCTTAAAAGTTCAATATGTTGATGATTCTAACAATTTAATTGTTGAGAAAAAAGATTTCAAGATAAAGGTAGCTGAAGTAAGTGAAAAAGAAGAAGGTGAGAAACTTGGTTTCTGGCAAAGAATATGGAGGTTTATTCTTTCGATTTTTGGTTTAGGAAAATGAAATGAGAGTAAACGATTCAATAAAAATTGTCTTAAGAAATTTAGGTAGGTCAAGGACAAGAACAATTTTAACATCAATCGGTGTTTTAATTGGTGTAGCTGCAATTGTAACTTTAATTTCTATAAGTATTGCTCTTAATAGAAGCGTTGTTGAACAGATTGAATCATCTGGTGATATTAAGGTAGTTACAGTATTTCCATCAAGTATCAATATAGAAGAGATGCAGAATATGACAGTAAGAAATATTGATTCCACTATGAAAATACTTGATAAAGAAAACTTGGAAAAAATTGAGAAAATTGATGGGATTGAAGCTGTGTCTCCTGTTTTTGAATATAATGGTTTAAAATTTGAGCTGAGCAAAGGTTACAATATCGCAACTTTAACTGGTTTATTACCTAACAAAATTAAATATATTTCAGGTGAACTTGAAAAAGGTAGATATTTAACAAATAGTGATAAATATTCTGTCATAGTTGGAGCAAAATTTGGTGAAAATTTTTTTGATAAAAATACAAAAAAGGAGTTGAAAGTAGATCCTTATGGTAAAAATTTAAAAGTGACATTACAAAGATTTATAAATGGAGAGATAGAAAAAAAATCATACACATTTAAAGTTGTAGGAGTCTTGAAAAGCAAAGGATCTATGGAAGATTATAATGTTTATGCTCCAATAAATACAGTTATATCAATGAAAGAGTGGGTAGCAAATTCATCAATAAATCCAGATGTTACAGGTTATTCAAGAGTAATTGTAAAAGTTAAAGATGTGAATAGTGTTGAATATGTTAGTAAAAAAATTCAAGATATTGGTTTCACAGCAATTTCTGTTCAAACAATAATAAAAGCAATATCAAATGTATTTATAATTTTACAATTTATTTTAGGTGGTATCGCAGGCATCTCTTTAATAGTTGCAGGAGTTGGTATTGTAAACACAATGACAATGTCAATCTATGAGAGAACAAGACAAATTGGAATTATGAAAGCAATAGGAGCATCAAATGGTGATATTTTGACTATGTTTCTTCTTGAAGCTGCATCACTTGGATTTTTTGGTGGTATAGGTGGAGTGCTTCTCTCTTATTTACTCAATTTTATCATTACACTTATATCTCCATATATGATGCAGGGAATAAAAATAAATGTTGTTGCACCATTTTATCTTGTTGTTTTTGCAATAATTTTTGCAATTATTATAGGTATTGTTGCTGGATACTTTCCATCTAAAAGAGCAGCAAATTTAAGTCCAGTTGAAGCATTAAGATATGAATAATA
>JAKPCM010000097.1 GCA_029553255.1 Caldisericota bacterium
TTTAGAAGTGGCTCCTCGGGCAGGATTCGAACCTGCAACCTAGTGGTTAACAGCCACCCGCTCTACCGTTGAGCTACCGAGGAATTCTTTATATATTATATTTAATCTTTTGATTTTGTCAATATGAAGTATCATGAACAACTGAAAAACTATTTCCTTTAACAGGATTTCGATCAATTAGAATGAGATTATTATTAAAATTTTTTGAAATTATAATAATAAAAATGACAATTTTTATAATAAGGTGGCTATAAATATAGACAATTATATGAAAAATTAATTCTAAATTTTTTAATTTTTACCGGTATAAAAAAATAATTGAAATTATAAATTATATGATAATTAAAATTTTTGATGTTATAATTAAGGTGTAGAGAGAATAAGGAGGTAATTAAAATGTCTGACAAGTTCAGTAAAATCTTAGAACCTATTAAGATTGGGACTGTAGAAATTAAAAATAGAATCGCTATGGCTCCCATGGGTATATTAGGTTTAACAAATCCAGATGGAAGTCTTAATAAACGTGGTATTGACTATTATGTTGAGAGAGCGAGAGGTGGTACAGGTTTAATCATTACTGGAATTTTTAAAGTAGAAAATGAAATAGATGCTATGATACCTGGCGTTCCACTTATTCATGCTGGTGGATTAGCTTCTTTTGCAGAGCTTGCTGAAGCTGTTCATGCTTTTGGCTCAAAAATATTTGTACAACTTACTATAGGTTTTGGCCGTGTAGGACATCCAATGATGTTAAGAAAACAGCCTGTTTCTGCTTCAGCAATTCCAAATTATTGGGATCCAAGAATAACATGCAGAGAATTGAAAACAGAGGAAGTCGAAGAGATTGTGAAAAAAGCTGCTGAAGCAGCTGTAATTTGTAGGATGGCAGATATTGATGGAGTTGAAATTCATGCTGTACATGAAGGTTATCTTCTTGATCAATTTACTATAGCGTTTTTCAATAGAAGAACAGATAAATATGGTGGAGATTTAATGGGTAGGTTAAGATTTCCTATAGAAATAGTTAAAGCAATTAAAAAAGCAGCTGGTGAAGATTTTCCAGTCGCACTAAGATTCAGTGTTAAAAGTTTTATAAAAGATTGGAACCAAGGTGGTCTGCCTGGTGAAGATTTTGTAGAGAAAGGACGTGATGTCGAGGAAGGACTCAAGGCTGCTAAAATATTAGAAGCTGCTGGTTATGACGCCTTTAACGCCGATGGTGGTAGTTATGATGCTTGGTATTGGGCTCATCCACCAACCTATCAAGAGCATGGGCTCTATCTACCATTAATTGAAGAGCTTAAAAAAGTTGTAAAAGTTCCTGTTATTGTTGCTGGTAGAATGGAACTCCCAGAATTAGCTGAAAAGGTATTAGAGGAAGGGAGAGCTGATATGGTAGGAATTGGTAGAGGGCTTCTCGCTGATCCTTACTGGGTAAATAAAGTCGAAGAAGATAGGGTGGAGGATATTCTTCCATGTACAGGTTGTCATGATGGATGTTTGGGAAGAATCTTTCTTGGAAGACCTCTTTCATGCGCTGTTAACCCAGCTGTTGGAAGGGAAAGTGATTATAGACTTGAACCTACAAATAAACCAAAGAATGTATTGTGTATAGGAGGAGGTGTTGCTGGTTTAGAAGCAGCAAGAGTTGCTGCTATTAGAGGTCATAAAGTAACTCTTTATGAGAAATCAAATAATCTTGGTGGTCATTTAATTGAGGTTTCAGTTCCTAAATTTAAGGAAGATTATAAGAGATTGTTAGATTGGTATAAACTTCAACTTGAAAAACTCAATGTTGATATTAAATTGAATATTGAAGTTACTTCAGATCTTATCAAAAATGAAAAACCAGATGTAACAATTATCGCAACTGGTTCTACACCTATTATCCCAGATATTCCTGGTATTGAAAAGGACAAAGTTGCTACAGCAACAGATGTTCTACTTGAAAAGAAAAAAGTCGGAGATAAAGTAGTTGTTGTAGGCGGAGGTTTGGTTGGTTGCGAAACAGCTTTATGGTTGGCTCAGCAAGGTAAGAAAGTAATTATAGTTGAAATGTTAAGCGATCTTATGATTGCGGGTCTCCCTGTACCACATGCAAATAGAATTATGTTAATAGATTTATTGAAATTCAATAAAGTAGAGGTGATAACAAATCATTCACTTATAGAAGTAACTGATGAAGGTGCAAATCTCATTGATAAGAATTTTAAAAAGATGAGTGTCCCAGCTGATACTATTGTGTTAGCTATTGGATTAAAACCAAACAAGAAACTCTATGATAGTTTAGTAGGAAAGGTCCCAAATCTTTATCTCATTGGAGATGCGAGAGATGTTAGAAATGTGATGTATTCTATCTGGGATGCCTATGAATTAGCAAGAGTTATATAAATCTTCTTATTAGCAAGAAAAAGATAAAAGGTGCCAGTCAAAGCTGGCACCTTTTTATTTCTTCTCATAATAATTAAAATTTTTTCAAATAATAAAAACTGAAATATTAGATATTTTTTATATAAAATCTAAAAACAAAATGGGGTGAAAAAGATTTTAATGTGTGATAGTATAAATAATATATGAAAAATAAAGATAATAAGAAAAAAGAGATTTTTGATATTCTTGTTGAAAATAAAGCATATCCATACATAAATAAAAAAGGAAACCTCTATTTTAGAAAAAAGATAAAATTTTTAGATTATGAAAAGATAAAAGAGATTAAGAATTTATTTGAAATAAAAGATAAAGAGAGTTGTGATAAATTTAGAGAAGATATTAAAAAAGAAGTTTTGAAAAATAAAGAATATGTTCCAATTAAAAATTGGATTAAAGAAGAAAGACCAAGGGAGATGTTAATTAAATATGGCGAGAAAAATCTTTCCCTTTCAAAACTTCTTAGCATTATTTTAAGAATTGGAAAAGAAGGTGAAAGTGCAGAAGAACTTGCTAAAAAGATTCTCAATAAATATAAATCTTTGAGAGAAATTGATTCTGTTTCAATTGATGAATTATGTAAAATAGAGGGAATTGGTTTAGCAAAAGCAGCACAAATCAAAGCATCATTTGAAATTGGCAAGAGATTAATGAAAGAAACCTCATCTGAGAAAAAGAAGATTAAAAGCCCAGATGATATTATTGATTTTGTTTCAGAATATTATGGTTCATATTTAAGAGATGTAAAGAAGGAATTTTTTAATATTATTCTACTTGATATAAAAAATAAGATAGTCGATTCAATTGAGCTAAGCAAAGGATCTATAAATGCAAGTGTTGTTGATCCAAAAGAAGTTATAAAAGAAGCAACATTAAAATCAGCGTCATCAATAATTCTTGTACATAATCATCCATCTGGAGATACAGAGCCCTCAACTGATGATATAAATATCACAAAAAAGATAAAAGAAGCATGTGATATAGTTGGAATAAAAGTTTTAGATCATATCATTATCGGAAAGAATAAAGAAGATTATACAAGTTTTGCAAAATTAGGTTTAATTTAAAAATTAATCAAATAGAATACATTAAAAATTTTAAGATTTCTTTAATGTTTTATTGGATTTTAAAATTTTGAAATTAATATAATTTTGATATAATTAAAAAAGGAGGTGCAAGATGTGTGAATGTGAAGAAAAAAAGGGAATGCCACTTTTAGGAGACAAATTTCCAGAAATGAAAGTTGTGACAACACAAGGTGAAATAGTTTTACCAGATTATTATAAAGGAAAATGGTTTGTATTATTTTCACACCCAGGAGATTTTACTCCAGTATGCACAACTGAATTTGTTGCTTTTCAAAAAAGATACCCAAAATTTAAAGCAATAAACTGTGAATTAATTGGACTTTCAGTCGATCAAGTCTTTTGTCATATGAAATGGATTGAGTGGATTAAAGAAAAACTTGGTGTTGAAATTGAATTTCCTATTATTGCAGATACAGGAACTGTTGCAAATACCCTTGGTTTAATTCATCCAGGTAAAGGCACAAACACTGTAAGAGCAGTTTTCATAGTCGATGATAATGGGATAGTGAGAATTATATTCTATTATCCACAGGAGCTTGGAAGAAATATAGATGAAATTCTAAGAGCAGTTGAGGGAATGCAGATTTCTGATAAATATAAAGTTTCAATGCCAGCAATGTGGCCAGATGGTGAAGTTGTAGGAAAAGATCATGTAATTATTTCTGCTCCAAGAGATGTAAAAAGTGCTAAAGAGAGATTAGAAAGAGCAAAAAAGGGTGAGTTTGAATGTCTTGACTGGTGGTTATGTCATAAAAAACTTGAGAAATAAAAATTCTAAGAATTTTTTTGTCGTTGAATGGATAGCCCGGATAATTTCCGGGCTTTTTTAATTTAAGATGTAAAAATTAAAATTTATTTTTGATTATCTTACTAAATAATACAATTAATAAATATGTTAATATAATTCCTATTATACCTGCAAAAAAAGTTGAAAATAATTCATTTTTTATTATTGGTATAGAATAATCGGGTATCAATGGAGAAATTATATTTTTACTGCTATCAGAAAAGTTAAACAACTCTGCTACTTTTTCAAGTCCATCTGGAAAAGTTGAAGCAAATGGTGCTATTAATAGTATGATTAATATTATAATAAAAGAAATAATTATCATTTTTTTCATAAACATCACCTCATAAATTTATTCCAGTAAAAATACTTAATTCTTTTTTATTCTTATAAATAAAAACTAATATTATAGATGTGATTAATCCCTCAAAAAACCCAATAATTGAATGAATCCCTATCATACTAATTAAACCAAGTGATAAAGGAAACATTTTTGATATAGATAGCTCAAAAGAACAAAAAACTGAACTTAAAATAACAGAAATCCATGAAGCAATAAATGCAGTTAAATATATTTTATTCTTAAAATATTTTATTCAAACCATAATAGATATAGGTAGATAAAAAAGTGCCAATAATACCAATATTTAAAATATTTGCTCCAAGTGTTAATACTCCTCCGTCTCCAAAAATTAGACATTGTAGAATGAGAACAATAATCATAATTATTAGACCAGCAAAAGGTCCCAAAATAATACCTAAAATGACACCACCTAAAAAATGTCCTGATGTGCCATATATAATAGGAAAATTAACCATTTGTGACGAAAATATCAAAGCCCCTAAAACCCCCATTAATGGAATAGTTTTATCTTTTAATTTTTCTTTGACTCTTTTGATTCCAATAGTAAGAAAACTAATTGAGATAATCCATGTCGATAAAATGGTTTTTGTATCAAGATAACCGTCAGGTATTAGTATTGTAACACAAATTTAAAAAAATTTAACAAAATAATTTTGAAAACTTTCTTCACAAAAATATTTAGTTTAGAATTATCTGAATATTGAATTAAATTTTATAACATCATTTTCTATATTTTTTTTACATTTATTAAGTTCTTTTAGAATAAAATTTTTATAGTTTTCGTTGAATTTATATTCGGGAATAATTGTCCCTAAGCAGTAAATTTTTTTATTGACTTTATCAATAATAGGAAGTGATATATCAAAAAAACCTGTTTTTATTCCATCGAAATTAATTGAATAGCCATCTTTTTTAATTTTTTTTAATAAATATATGAAATCTTTTTTATAAATCTCATTATCAAACTCTTTATAATTGAATTTAGTTTTTTCCAATAAATTGTTTAAATCTTCTTTTTTTAGATAACTTAATAGAATTAAACCAAATGATGTTTTATAAAGTTGAATTTCATTGAAAGAATTTTCATCGATTAGATTAGGCTTTTTTA
>JAKPCM010000102.1 GCA_029553255.1 Caldisericota bacterium
AACAATGAAAAACAATAAGATCCAACAAACTACATTTTGGAAATTTTTGCAAAATCGCAAAATAGTAATTCCAATTATTCAGCGTGATTATGCCCAAGGTAGAATCGGAAAAGAGAAATTGCGAGAAAAATTTTTAGGAGACCTTAAAAATGCTTTAGATAAAAAATTACTAGAAGAATTTTTGAATGACTTTAAAAAGGCTTTAGAAAAGAAAAAAGCTTTTGCTGAGAATAAAAAGATAACTTTTGCAAGGTTGAAGGGGAAAAAAATAGTACTTGTAAATGATTTGAAGCACGAGAATGAAAAATTAAAACTTGATTTTGTCTACGGAAACATTGAAAATAACTGCTTTAATCCTCTTGACGGGCAGCAACGGCTTACAACCCTTTGGCTTTTACACTGGTATATTGCTTTTAAAGCCGGTACATTAAAAGATAAAGATAATGAAGCAACATTTAAGAATTTTACTTACGAAACAAGAACTTCATCGAGAGAATTTTGTAATAAACTTTGTGAATTTTCAGTGCAAAACTCAAAAGAAAAAGAAGATGTCGTTAAATTAATAGAAAATCAAACATGGTTTTTTTCTGAATGGAAACAAGACCCAACTATTCAATCGATGCTGACAATGCTTGGCGGCACTTCGATAAAGGATAATAAATCAAAAGATATTTATGATGGTTTTGAAGAAGTATTTGAAGATACAAGTAAAAGTAAGTTTGAGAAATATTGGGAAATATTATCTGATGAAAAGAAATGTCCAATTGTATTCTACTATCTTGATTTATTGGATCTGAAATTATCTGACGACCTCTACATAAAAATGAATGCCCGAGGAATGCAGTTAACAGATTTTGAAAACTTCAAAGCTGACCTTGTGGGCTACATTAAAAATGAGGATATTGAACATGAAAACAATATAAAAGAAAGTATTGCCCATAAATTAGATACTTCTTGGACAGATATATTTTGGAAAAATAAATCACCAAACAATAAGATAGATGAAATCTATTACGCCTTTATAAATCGTTTTCTATTGAATTGTTTGATAACATATGAAGAGAAAGATAAATATTTATATGATGAGAAATTAGTAGAAGAAAATAAACTTTTCAAATATCTGTACGGTGATAAAGGCAATGATATAAATGTTAAATATTATGGTTTTGATATCTACAAGATGGAAGAATCTGTCATTAAAACAGGAATAACTAAACTAAAAACTGTTCTTAATAGGATAGAAACACTAAAAGATAAAGATAATATTAACAAATTATTTCAACCAAATTGGGAAGATAATTCAGGTTTTTGCTTTATTCCTGAATATAAAGCAAATGACAACAGGGATATTCCATATATTCCAACAACTCTAACTCAACCTCAACGAGTTGTTTTTTATGCTATTTGTCGTTATTTTGAAAAGAATAATTATGATGAATCGAATTTCAAACGGTGGATGAGAGTTGTTTGGAATATTATTGAAAATGCTAATATTGAGACTATTCCAGCAATGATTGGAGCAATGCGGCTTATTAATGATTTGGCAGAATATTCTCACGATATATACAATCATCTAAAAGGCCGCAATATTTCAAATGACTTTGCCAAAGAGCAAATGGAAGAAGAAAAAGAAAAAGCCCGACAGATAATTGACAACATGGAATTCAAAGACAATAATGGTAAAACATGGGAAGAAAAAATTATTGAAGCTGAGAAATATGCATTTTTTAAAGG
>JAKPCM010000115.1 GCA_029553255.1 Caldisericota bacterium
ATATACACGTAACTTCTATAAAACTATCATCATTATTAACTTTCCAATGGTAACTTAAACCATTTTTCTGCAACGGTTTTTGAATTTCGGTAATTATATCACCGAGTGAAGCATAGTTGTAGTGCGGTTTTCCATAACCCATATTCACTTCCGACTTTTTCATAACAGTAGGGCATTCGCCTTGAAAATTACTCAATGCTTCATAAAAATCTCGCTTTGCCTTTTCATTTTCTAACATCTTAACAATGTCGACAAGTTTAGCAAATTTGTCGACGTCTATGTCTTTTTCTATAGCTTTGTCTATTAATGTCAGAGCATTAATTTCAGCATTTTGCTGATTTTTTTCGACAATATCTACTTTATCTTCGATAATGTCGATTTTTTCGATTTTTTGTTCATTTGTTTCCATTTTTTTATTTTTTATGTGTGCGTGCATGCGCACGCACACTGGTTTAACTTAAATACTTAAATTTTGATTTGATTTGTAATATAAGTGCACTAGCACGTTCATTAGCATATATTCATCTTCTGCTGATAGATACATATATATATCATCTCTTTTTAGAAAATTAGTCAATTTGCTTATAACATCTGCATTTTGAAACCTTTTTTCGATTTCTTTTTCTTCTTCTGCTGTGAAGTCTAAATTTAATGTTTTCATAACTTTATATTTTTTTTGGGTTAAATTTGTGGCGGAGTAGAATTTTGAATTCCTGCATCACGCTTGCCTCCGCCTTGTTTTTTTACCATTTACCAGTAAAATTACCACTAGTTTGCTGACCATTTTCTGCAAGCTCTTCCAACCAGCTGTAGTAGCTGTTTAACCATTTGTAAGACGGATTAAATTTTTTGAAGCCGTATTTTTTAAAAAAGCCACGTGGAACATCTGCACCTTCTTCAAACTCACTTGGACAAAATCCATTTGTGATTTGGTTTACAAAACTTTCATTATAAATAGTGTAAAATTTACCGTTGCGGGTAATTAAAATTTGTTCACTATTCATACCGTTTAAATTTCTTTTGTAGAATTTGTAGATATTTACTTGTTTTTCTGAATTTTTTACTGTTGTTTTCATAACTTTATTTTTTTTGATTGTTAATTTTAATACGCATGTATAAATTCTTCTTTGATAGTGCCATCAGGCATAGCATAAATCACATATTCACCCATGTCGCTGTCTAATTCTTTGAATTTTTTAGGAATATCATTACCTTGGAGGAAATATGACACTATGACTACTTTTTCACCAGTTTCGATAGCTTTTCTTAAGCTATCTCTTTTTTTAGATTCTTTTTCTTCTTCGATTTTTTGTAAATCTAACATTTGTGCAGTTTTTTTGCTTTCTTCAGCTACTTTTATCTCATTTTCTTTATTTTCGCTGACATTTATCCACTTTTCTGCTACTTTTTCAGATATTTTTACTTCTTTATCATTTAAAGATAAAGATTCTGCACTGTTGAAATCGTTGTCAAATTCTTTTCTTAAGTTTTCGTCTGATAAATTATCTAATTTGTAAGTTTTTACTAATACTTTATCAATATTTTCGTCGCTCATAGCTTCTCTGTAAACTCTAATTTCTCTAATGTCATTAATAGCATAGTCAGTGTAATCTAAAAATTTATACATTACATAAAATTTATTCATTTTAGATGCTCTAGCTTCGAAATCTGCATTGAAATCTTCTACTTCTTTTGAGAAATTTGCTCTAATTTGCTCCAATTTGCTGTAGCTATCATCAGTAATAGTTATATAAATGTCTCCATTTGCAGGTAATTTGCAGTTTAAAGTTCTTTCTAATGCTAATCTAACTTCTTTTTGTAAGATAGCATATTTGCTAATTTTTAAGCATTTGCGATTTTCTTTAATCACTAACTCTGTTATTACATTTTGTAGTGCGAATGATATACTACTTTTTTGAGCTGTGAAGTTTCTTTCAACTTCTACTGTTATCACTTCGTTGTTTGCTCTTGTGATGTTTATTTTTTCTACCGTTTTCATAATTTTATATTTTTGGGGTTAATTTTATGATACAAAGATACAACACTTTTTTAGAAAAACCAAATTTTTTTCTATCATTTTTAGCTATTTTAGACAAATTAGTAAAAAAATTAGATAAATTTTTATATGTATTTAGACAAACTGTTAAGTTTTTTACACTAACTTGTTTTTTGTATGTTTTTTGTGTTTTCATAATTTCCTCCGTTTTAATTTTAATTTACATTACAAAGATACAACACTTTTTTAAAATAACCAAATTTTTTTCTTCAAAATTTAACTATATTAGACAAATCAATAAATTTATTAGATATATTAAACGTAAATATAGACATAAATATAATAAAATTACACTAAAATTATTTATTTTTTCTTTTTGGCTCATTCGTAAAAGGTATGTCTTCACTATATGTATCCCACGCTATATTATCCCGCTCAGTACCTTTTAAAATTTTTGGATATAAATATCGAGAAACAATATGATGATGTAATCTACCACCATTTTTTTCTTGTCTCTCTGCAAATATTGCGCTTGGATATTGTATAACTGTTACTAATGCCTTATTAAGTAATTTGCATTCATTATATAAATCTGTTAGTCCGCCCTCCGCTGTACATGACAACGTTTGGCTTAATATAATACCATCTGCCAAACTACCTGTAAATAACCCTTCGTTCATAATTGTTGTAAATTGGCTTGTATCGTCATCTTGAATTCCTCTCTCACCCCTATAAATGTATTTTGTCAATATAAACGTCGTATTCATAACTTTATTTCTGAGTAATTTTTTATTTATCCCGCCAATAATATCTCCTGTTTGACTAATACCAAAGCACCCTATCCGTCTTTTATACATAAAATTTTTTATATTTTCGAAAGTTATCATTATATCTTCTAACGTAGCTTTTCTCAAATATTTCCCATAATTTTTTACCTGATAACCAGTTGTATCATCGTCTTGTATCATAAAAAATTCTATGCCTAATTTTTTTGCATAATCATAAAACATATTTCTCGCCTGTCCAGCTGAACGCCTCGATACACTTGCTCTATGCACATAATCATAACGCCTTCTTGCTTCGTCCATATCAAAAACGTATAGGTTTATGCTATATTTTTTTGCTACTACTTCGTAATCTGCTCTGTCATCTGCCTCACTATCTATAAATAAATGAATTTTTTTCGCATCCCATCCGATTTTTAAAAAATATCGCACTGTTTTTAAATTATATGGGCGATGATACGATGGTATAAAAATATCTATCATAAAATTTATATTTTAATCATCACTATCTATTATTCCGTTCCATCCGTTAATATCGTTGTAAATTTTTAGTAAATCATCTTCAATAAAACCGTCTATTCCGGAATCACAAAGCACTAATCGTAAACGCTCCATAACTTTTTTTTCTTCGTCGTTTGCATTAAAATAATAATAATTTGCAACGCTTTCGAAATCTATTTTTATAAATCTATATGCAAATAATTTCATTATTTCTTTTTGCTCATCTGATAAATCTGAGTCTTCAATAATTTTTATTTTTGCATCAAACTTGTCAGTATTTATACAGTCTTTTAACGAAATGTTAGGTATCTCCACAGGTGTATAATATATACTTTCGAACTTTAATTCACTTAATTTAGCTGTTTCTCTTGTATCCTCCGTTTCGATGCCCCAGTCTATTAAATCTACTTGCCACTCCTCTAATATATCGTAATCCCATTCACTGCCCCAGTGTGCATTATCTTTTATAATAAATTCTTTTTTTTGCTCTTCTGTCAAATCAGTAACTTTTTCTATCCACGTATCAGGAATTTCCTTATATCCGAGCTTTTTCAACGCAAAATACCTTTTATTACCGCCTAAAATCTGATTGTTTTCGTCTATAACAATTTTCCTAATTTCCATCATCCGCTCAAAATCTTCGATGGATTTTGCTATTTTTTCGATTTGTCTATCACCTTTTGACTTGAAAGGATTTTTGTCTAATGGTTTCAATTCATTTATTTTCATATCTTTTGTATTTTTTATATCCTTTCCACCAATTTTGCCTCCCATCTCTAAAAGCCTGCACTATTACTGATATTTGCTGACTTTCTGACAAAATATTCGCCCCTTTTATATCATATTTTTTTGCTAAATAGTAGAAAGTTTGATGCTGAAATTGACATGTGCCCGTGTCTTTTGTGTGAGACACTACTGCCATCCTCGTTTGCATATCTTTATAGTAGTTATGTTCACCGATTTCGTAAAAAATAGTATATTTTATATCATAAAAATGCTCAAAAGCATCGTATTTATCACAAAAATATATAAGTTTGTAGTCTAAATCGTCGTTTAGTTCGATAAAATTACTAACAACATAGCTACGTTGTAGTTCTTTAAATTCTTTTTTGCAGCTAACTAATACCAATAGCAGTAAAATTAATATTAATTTTTTCATATAAATAATTTTTGTGGACATTCTTTATATATACGATTAACAGCTGCGTTGAAATACTCATTATCAATTTCGCAGCCGATAAAATTTTTATTCAAATTATAACACGCAACCCCAGTAGCACAGCTGCCTGCAAATGGGTCAA
>JAKPCM010000125.1 GCA_029553255.1 Caldisericota bacterium
CCAATAATCCATCTTTTTATCTCTTCTTTGTTCCCCTTTATTTTTAAAATTAAACTTCCATCAGGATTCTCAGAAATCTTTTGGCTATTATGCCATATTCTTTCTTTAATCCATTTCGCTTGATATGGATCAAAAAGAAGAGTAAATTCATCTTCATTTCCTTTATAAATTCTGAAACTTTTTTGTAAATACTCTTTTATATTAAAATCTTCTTTAAAATTAAATTTCTCTTTTAAAACAGTGATTCCATTAATTCTATCAAGTGCAAAATCTCTAACTTCTCCTCTTTTGTGACAATAAGCTACAAGATACCAAACTCCTTCAAAATTATATAGATGGTATGGATCTACTATTCTTTCTGTCTCCTCGTCTCTTGAAATTGTGTAATATTTTATTAAGACACTGTTTCTTTCTCTAATTGAGTTAAAGAGTTTATCAAATATATCAACAATGTCTTTTTTTATCTTTATTGGTTGAAAAGAGATTGAGAGCATCTCTTCAATTTCTCTGTCTTTTATTGACACCCTTTCAGGTAAAAGTTTTTCTAACTTTTTTGACAAGGTTAACCCAGTCTCATAAAGAGGTGTTCCTTTTAAATCCTTAAGTAGATTATTTGCAATGAAGAGTGTTAAAATTTCACCTGTTGAGAGTTCTGGGAATGGAAATTCCCAATTTTTAGTAAGATAATAACCATTTCTACTTTTAGAATATGAAATTGGTGCATCGAGAGTATATTTAAGTGTCTGTATATCTCTTTTAATTGTCCTTTCACTTACCTCTTCCTCTTTACTTAAATATTCAACATTTGGAAAGGTCCCTTCCCTTATTTTTTCATAAATTCTAAACAGTCTCCCTAATGTAAATTTCTTCATCCTTATTCGAAATCTTTTGTTTTAAAGATGATATAATCTGGCCTTACCTTATAGTTTAACTTTTCTGAAATTTCAATAATCCTACTCAAAATATAATCTTCTGAAAAATCTTTAAATTCATCTTTTTCTTTAACCAACTTTAAAACTTTTCTTTTCACAACTCTACTTTGCTCATTTTTAAAATCATTTAAAATCTCTTCAATAAGAGTATCAATATCTTTCCCATCTATTTTTCCTCCGTTAGTTGGAGTTGTTGGAGGATTTAGAATTATATTTATATCAACACCTGCTTGCCTTAAAAGCAAAATTCTATCCTGATAAGAGAGTTCATCTATTTGAAAAAGATCAAAAATATTAACTATATATGAAAGATATGATATTTCAGTTTTATTTAGGCGCTTATCTCTTAAAATTCTTCTGTTTAAATCATCAGGGATTTTTATCTTTTCAAGTTCTGATTTTGATATCCAGAAAAGGTATGAATTTTTAACTTCCTTTAATATCTCTAATCTACTCTCAATCTCTTTAAATTTTATTATATCGTCTGTCATTTTTATCTCAAAAATAACAACAAAGGATTGAGAAGTATCGAGTTTGTTAACTTTAAGATAAATATCTACAAATTGATCACCTATCTTCTTTTCAGTCTCTACTTCAATATAGATATTTTGATCTTTAAAGTAATCTTTTAGTGATGATATAAACTTTGTTAAATTTTTATTTATAAATGTTGAACTTTTTTCATCTTTCACTCTTTTTATGAGGTTTTCTCTGAAGTAGTTCAACTCAAGCTCTTTAAGTCCAGTTTTGTCTTTTTTAAACTCTTTTATCACCTTGTTTATATCAGTATAATATTCAATTTTTTGCTCATTTCTTATCTTTTCAATCAAATCATATAATCTTTTTAATGTTAATCTCAAATCATTGTCGTTGTATTGATATAAAAATTCTATTGCTTCATTTGAGAAAATACCATAGATGTTTTCAGGGAAAGGAGAATTTTCTAAATAACTGTTCCAATAATATTTGAAACATTTATTGATTATATCTAAAAAATTTTTTGGCTTTAAAAAATCTAAATTTATTGAATATATCCAGCTCTCTATTCTATTTCTCTCGTTTTGAGTTAATGAGTTTAAAAATTCATCATAAAAAGTAACAGAACCAGAAAGTATAAGTGAAAAATCTTGAATAATACTGCTATTGTTTCTAAAAAAGATTAAAAGTTTATATAAATTTCTGAATATCTTTTCGTTTCTATCTAATATATCAAAATCATCTATTATCAAAATTGTATGTTCTATACCAAGGTACTCTTTTGTAAATTTCGAAAGAAACTTCATTCTTGTTAATGCCTGTTCATTTTTATTAACTGATAAGAAGTTTAAATTTTCATCTGGAAGTTCAAGAGAATCTCCTTCTAAAAAATTAAAAACATCTAAATAATATGGTGAAGGTGGTAAAGAATATAAAATTGTTGTTATTATTTTTGGATAATTTATGTTTAACTCATTGATTTTAAATTTTATTTCTTGAGCTACTTTCTTTATTTCATCAAAAGTTTCTGGTTTTTTTCCTAAAATTTTTTCATTTTCATTAAAGAACTTATCGTAAATATCAATTATTGGACCAGTATGGTAAAGTGAGTGAAGATATTTTTGGAAAATCAGAGTGAAATCGAGTTCTTCTATTTTCATAGGAAAACTCATATATGAAAATATATATTTTGTTTTTGGGTATGAATGATTCTTGACTAAATAATTTAGAAATGCTGTTTTACCTCTACCTTGATCAGCAAGTAAAAATATAAGTTTACCTTTATTCTCAATGGTTGCTTTTTTTACATAATCTAAGATTAATTTTAATTCCTCTTCTCTATCAAAAAAACCAAATTTTTCATCTAAATTAACATATGGTGTTGGTGGAATCGGGTTTGGTAGTTCTTTATTTAATAAAATCTCTTCCCATTTCTTCATTTTTTAAATCTTAAATAGTAATATTTTTTCCCATCTGGTGTTTCAAGATTTCCCTCTTTTTTATCACCCATTTCAAAAATTACATCACCCTTAAGATAAAGTTCATAAATTGCTCTATGAATATCCTTCTGACTTAAATTAAACTTCTGAATTATAGAAGATATTATCGAAGGTATAGGCACTAAGCCCTTAAGGTATGAATAAGTTGTATTTGATAACTCTTTGTAAACTTTATATATCTCTGAATCAATATCAATTTCTTTAATTATCTCTTTACTTTTTTCTAATAAACTCTCTAAAATCTTTTTTATCATATCAAAGTCTGATTCAAAACTCTCTTTTATATTATTTAACTTTTGATTAATCAACTCTAACTTTTGATCTCCGCTTGATTCTTTAATAAATTCTATCTCGCCTTTTTCTGTTATCTGAAGAAAAATTTTGTTTTTAACCTTTTTCTCTTTGATTAGTCCATCTTTTAAAAGTTGAGCAATTTGTGATTTAATAGATTCACTTTTTCCAAAACTACTCTTTGGATATCCATCGACTTTAAACTCTATTAATTTTCTTAAAATTTCTAATTTTGAATCCATAATCTCCTCCAATTTTTAAAAATTAATCAATTTTTTCTGAACTTGCAATTTCAAAAGAGGATATCTTTTTCTTTAAATCTTTTATATCATTATAAATTGCACCTAAAACATAAATAGAAATACCAATAGTGATTATAAAAAAAGAGAATATTGCTGATATTACTATTAAACCGCTTTGGACAATTGATACTACAGGATTTAATGTGTTATATACATCTGGATCATAATATTCTAAATTTTCTGTAAGATCACCTACAAAATTTCCAGAGAAAATTGATAGAATTAAACCTAAAACCGCTAAAACAACAATAATTATTCCAACTACTTTTAAAAATGTCCCCATTTTTACCTCCTTATTATTTTAATTATATTATCTATTTAATCTTAAATCAACTATTATAATTTTTAGCAAAGATTATGAAATCTAAAATATTAACAACATCGTCATCATTAAAATCACATCTTTCATTAAAATTAATATCGCCCCTTTTTAAGTTAAAAGATTTTGAAAAAATAATAAAATCATTTATATTTACCAATCCATCATCGTTTAAATCATAAGGTAAGCAATTTTCTTCAACATTCACCTTTATTATGGTTGAATAATGTTCTCCAATATTAATATTTATATAATAGTCTCCTACTTTTGTTTTATAACCTGTTTTGATATTTATAAGAAAATTATTTTTTAGACCTGAAGATAATATTTCATATGGTAAATTTGAATTTATTTCTATTTCTCCAACATCTCCTCTAATTTTATTAATATATATAACCTGGCTCTCTTTTTGTTTAATTGTAAAATTTCTTGGATATATTGAATATGACTCATCGTAGTATGATATAGATGGATCACCAAATAAATTGAATACAAAAAAATTATGTTGATCATAAAAGCTACTTATTGAATAAGATAGATCAAACTTAGATAAATATAAAGATTCTCCTAAAGTTTCTCCATTATTAAAATATCTATCTCCCCAATAAAGTAACTCTTTAGAAATTGGAAAATTAGGATCTCCATATGCAACTCTTGTAGCTCCAATATAACCAACTGCTCCATTTCTTAGTGTTGTCATCGCAAGATTAGGAACTTCTGTTTCAGCTGTTAAGCAACCCATAGCATAAATTACAGCGTTTGATATGCCATATTTTTCAACAACTCCTCTATTCAAAAAAGTTTCCCAACTATCTTCTTCTTTATCAAATTTATTATTACTATTTTTATCATTCCATATCCTTCTATATACCCCTCCACTATCTCCATGCCCAAAAAAACCAATAAAACTGTAATTATTATTTATTTCTTTTTCAACATTTACTAAATTCAATGGATATGTAGATTGAAATTTACTAACTGCGTCGCCTTGTTTTTCATACATAGAAGTTGTTTCAAAATTCAAGTTATTTAGAACTCCTCTTTTGAGCGTCTCAGTAGTTAATGCACCATCAGAATTTTCTTTTGGATAATCACCATATTCATTTTTAAACCATAACATAGAAGCCATCAAAAGAGCTCTGCTTTTGTTTTTATTTTCATTATATTTTTTTAAATTTTCTACATATTTATCTATTCCAACTTTATCTGTAAAAAGCAATCTTCCAACAAAAACATCTACAAAATATGGAAATTCATCTTCTCCATATTCGCCAATTGTTTTATCTTTATCACTATCAAAATCACATGAAAGATTTGCATAATAATAATCAGATGGAATTATTTCATTATCATTATCTCTTGTATTTGCTAATGGATAAAATTTTATTTGAGGGATAGAAGTATAAGAACCTATTAATAAAACATAATTAAATTTCCATATATCCTTATTTATTTTTAAAAAATTTCTAATTTTTTCTCCTCTATCTTTACCAATTACAGATTCATCTATCTCTTTAACTGTTACAACTTTAACTTTATAACCTTCATTTTCTTTATATTCTTTAAAAGAAGAAACATCATCAATATTTTTACCCCCATAAATTATTAAATAATCAACATTATTTTCTGATGATATATAAGGAATATTAATGAAAATTAAAAAAATTAGTATAGTTAATATATAAATATACCTTTTCATTTTACCTCCTTATTATTTTAATTATAAAATTTAATTAATATAAATCAAATGGATTTATATAATCTCCAAATTTTTCTTTAGTAGAAAGAAGTCTTTTTCTCTCATTTTCTAATTCAATTAAAACAATTTCTGGAGTATCTTTTACATTTTCTCTATATATTTTTTCAATTCTATCTATTTTTGATAAATTCTCTGGAACTCTTATCATAAACTGTTTTATGTAATCATCTTTTTCATATTCTTTATTTAGATGTTCTTTAAAAAGTTTTGCCAAATCATCATATTTTGGAATTATACCAACTGGAGTTTCTATTCCACCTATATCATTGTTACATCTCAACTCAACCCATTTAAGCCAGACCTTTTTATCTAATTTATCATTAAGAAATTTTCCATCCTTATCTTTTAAAAAATAGTTAACACCATAGATTTTTGGAGGGTTTTTTAATGATTTTCCAAAATCTAAATTCATCTGAATATATCTACCAATAGGAACAGAGAGAAAATCAAGATTTGCCATAGGGTTAAACTCTCTTACACCTTCTTTTCCTAAGGTTGCTGCAGTTGTTTCAGATTCAAGAGATGCGCCTTTCATTATTATTCCATGTTGATAGTTTAATGCTTCGCAAACTGGAACCCAGGTATCTGAATCTCTTCCTCCATAAATAAATCCTTTGACTACCACTCCCTCTGGATTTTCAAGATTTGGATCAATGTTTTTTAAATTTTTTAGTTCAAAAGTGAATCTTGCATTTTTATGTGAAGGGTCAATCTCTTTTCCGTCTTTATCCTTTTTTCCTTTAAACCACTCACCAGAGTG
>JAKPCM010000153.1 GCA_029553255.1 Caldisericota bacterium
TAATAAACCCATAACCCTTTGAAGAGTCAAACCATTTTACTTTTCCTTTGATCATGCTAATGTTGCCTCCTAAATTTGTTGTATAGTACCATTTAAGTACTCCTAAAGAGTATCACAATTTAATGTTTTGTCAAGTATGTGAATTTCCTTGCTCTTTTTGTTTCAAGAGTAAAATAGAAAGCTGAGGGGTCGAAACTTTTTATAAACTTTTCAAATTTGCTTAAATCTTTTCTTTTAATTGTCACATAAAGTATATCCTTTTCTCCTTTATATCCCTCACCCTTTACTGTAGTTACAATATAACCTACTTCTCTCAATTTATTAGTAATTTCTCCATTGCAGGTGGATGGAATAACAACAAAAGTTTCATAACCAATTCCGACTTTTTCATCAAGGAGCATTCCAATATAATTTCCAACAGCAAAACCAAGTGCATATACAAATAGGTTTAAAAAATTATCTAATCTTTGAAGCACAAGATCTAATCCATAAACATATAATATCGTTTCAATAAAAGATGTTATAAAGGTTAACAATTTTTGCCCTTTAATCATTAAAATAGTTCTATAACTTGAAATAGTTATATCTACTACTCTAATAGCAAAAATTATAAATGCAACCTTTATTACTTCGAGATTCACTCTTCCTCCTTAATGATATAATTGACTTATGAAAAAAATTATAACATTAATAATCATTGTTTTTATATTTTATTTGTTTATCTTTTTTATGTCAAGAGATAGTAAACCAGAGTTCATATTAGGTACAGGATGGAAATATTTTGAAACAGAAAATAAAAAAGAGGAGAGAGAATTTTTAATTGGAAAAATTGAATCAAATGATTTCATCTTTTTTAAAAAGATTAAAATATATCCAGAAATTAAGGGTTTATTATCTTATGATCTTAAACAAAAATTAACTCAAATTGACATTGATAAACCATTCTCAACAGAAGTTAGTTTAATCTCTCAAAATAAAGAGGGTAATATTTATGTAAAAATTGATTATGAAATAATTGAAGGAGATGCAATCAATTATATTTTTAATTTACCAATAAGAATAGAGAAAATAAAAATTGAAAAACCTGTTAATCTAATTGAAACTTATATAGAATAAAAAAATTTTTAATGTAAAATAAAATTGGAGGAAAGACATGGAGATAAAGGTTATAAAATTAAAAAATCC
>JAKPCM010000172.1 GCA_029553255.1 Caldisericota bacterium
TTCATTTTTTATATTAGAAAAAAATCTTAAATCTATTTTTAAATGTACATAATATGTTTTTAGTATTTTGTCCTTAACACCTAATTCCATGTCTATATAGTAAGTTTTATTACCTTTATTAAATTTAAATGAAGTAAAAGGAATGTCTTTATCATCAATATTATTATTTATAATATTTAAACGAGGCCAATTTATGTCACTTGTATTTTCAGGAGTTTTAACATAATACAAATTTATAAAAACTTCTCCATCATTTGCAGCTAAAATTTCTATTCCACCATCTCCATATCTATTTTCAGGGTATTTATTTGGCATATTTTTATTTTTAAAATAGTATAAATCCACAGCTCCAAATCTCCTATCGTTTTGATCTTCGCATGATTTATTATGATCGTTATATGTCACTGGATATAAATAATACTTACTATAATCCCAAGGAGGGCTAAAAATATAATCGTTTTGTTTTATATTAGTATCAGAGCTTAAACAAATCTTATTATAAGAAATATTTAATATTAAACAAATTAGAATAAAAATTACCATAATAATTAATACTATTTTGCTCCTTTTCATTTTTTACCTCCTATTGAAAATTATACAATTTATATTCGTAAAGTGAGTAGATTTATTTAAATTAGTTTTATTTATTTCAAATAAACTATTAGCAAATTTTAAATATTTTATTAAAATTTTAAAATTATACATCATATTATTAATATATTTCCCTATTAATAAATTATAATAATTTTTTAATTATGTCAAGATGTTTTTTTATTGCAAAGTGATATATTCCCTTTTAGTTGCAAAGGGATTACTTCACCTATATTAATTTAGTGTTAGAGGAATTAATAATGGAAAGGGCAATAGATCTAAGAATGAAAAAGGTAAGTAGATTTTCAGTAATCAAAGAGGTAAATAATTTTGAAGATTTACAAGACAATTAAATAATAATTTTTTCAAAACAAGAGGAGGTGATATGCATATATAAAGAAATAGATATAAGTTTAATAGAAGTATTATTTATTTTATGTAGATTTAAAATCAATTATTAGATTTTTAACGAAGTCAACCTTAAGAATTAAAATGGTCTCTATAATCGGTAAAGATTTAAGGTATATCTGAACAACAATTATAATAAATTTTGAAGAAGTTATATCTAAAAAACTGTAGTTGACTCTAAAAATTTAAGTTGCCCCCTAAGAATTTCAGTGATTTAAATTGCATTTAAAATCATTTATTAAATTTTGAGATATTTGTCAAATTAAAAAAATGTGGTATATAAAAAGTTAATGGATAAAGGGGATATTAGAGATTTAATTTATTCAAAATTATCAGAGTTGCCTTCTAAAAAGGGTATCAATGATATTGTTGAACTCTTCACGAAATATTTAAATTATAAATATCAAAATAAAAATATCCCTAAAGAAATTTTTTCAGAAGATATCAAAGAAAAAATAAAAGAAATAAAAATAATTTCAGAACATAATGATTTTAAAATATTTTTTATACATTTAGATTTGGATAAATTAACAAATACACCACAAAGAGAAATTATCAAAAAGCTTGAAACTTATGGTTATCCATTTGGTCTTTTTGTTTTTTCGAATGAAAAAAGCCCAAGAACGCTACATTTTGTAAATGTTAAATATGAAGAAAAAAGGGAAGAGAGAGAAAAAATTATTAGAAGAATGGTAATTGAGGAAGGTGGAGGTTTTCGAACCTATAGTGAAAGATTGTCATTAATTGAGATAGATGACGAAAATTTAACACCATTGGAAATTCAAGCAAAGCATAATGAAGCATTTGATGTTGATAAGGTAACTGAGGAGTTCTTTAATAGATATAAAGATGTTTTGGAAAATATAACAAAATATCTATCTAAATTCAATATTGATGAAGAAAGGGGAAGATATTTCACAATTCAATTTCTCAATAGAATGATTTTTATCTATTTTATTCAGAAAAAAGAGTGGCTTGTATGGAATGAAGGTGAACCTGATAAAAGATATTTATACAACCTTTATAAAAAATATAAAAAAGAGTATAAAACGAAAAATTCAAATTTTTATAGAGATTTTCTTGAACCACTTTTCTTTTACGCTTTTAATCAAAATTCAAGCTTTAAAAATTTTCCCTTATCTCAAGAAATAAAAATTTCATACTCATATATGCCATATCTTAATGGTGGTTTATTCACAAAAAATAAATTCGATGAATTAGGTGATGTTTTATTAGAGGACAGTTTATTTGAAGAGATATTTGACAATTTACTCGAAAAATTTAATTTTACAATAACAGAGGATCTTCCATTTGATATTGAAGTTGCAGTTGACCCAGAGATGTTAGGTAAAGTTTATGAATCCTTAGTCCATGGTGAAGAGATTCAAGAAAGAAGAAAGGCAGGAATTTTCTTTACACCGAGAGTTGAGATTGATTATATGATAAAAATTTCTCTTGTTGAAAATATGTATAAAAATTTAGGAATAGAAAAAGAAAAATTGATTAAATTTGTCTATTCAAATGATGAGAAAATAGACTTAAATGAAGAAGAAAAATTCAAAATCAGAGAGCATCTTAAAAATATAAAAATTGTTGATCCAGCAGTTGGTTCTGGTTCATTTCTTGTTAGAGCAATGAATATTCTTGTTGATTTATTAACCAAAGCAAGCTATGAGGTTGATAGATTTAATTTAAGAAAAAGCATCATAAAAAATTCTCTTTATGGTGTTGATGTGATGGAATGGGCAGTAAGAGTCGCGGAATTGAGATTGTGGTTGAACCTACTTATTGATGTAGAAAAAGGAGATATTGATATTTATACAAAACCACTTTTACCAAATTTATCTTTTAAAATAAGACAAGGCGATTCTCTTGTACAGGAAATTTTCGAGAAATATGTTTCATTAAGGGAGCCAGAAAATTTAACACCTTCAATCAAAAGAATAATAGAAGAGTTGGCAAAAGAACATAGTAGATTCTTTGATGGAGAAAGTGAAAGAGAAAACATCATAAAAAAATTAGAAAATGATTTAGTTAACAAGATATTTGATGAAAAGTTAAACCAATTAAGAAATGAAAAAGGGAAAATACAGAATGAGTTAAAAAAATTGTTTGATGAATATTCAAATAAAGTTAAAATGTTTGGCGAAGATAAAAAAGAGAGAGAAGAGTTTGAAAAAATAGTTGATAATTTGAGTAAAGAAAAAGAAAAAATTGATAACGAAATTGAAGAGTATAAAAATATTTATGAAAATTTATTAAGAACAAAAGAAAAAACATATTTCCTATGGGATGTATGCTTTTCTAATGTTTTTAAAGAAAAAGAGGGGTTTGATTTAGTTATTGGAAATCCACCATATGTTAGACAAGAATTAATAGGACCACCTTTAATTAAAAATCCATCAAGAGAACAAAAAGATTCATATAAGAAGAAACTTCAAGAATCGGTTGAAAAAACATGGGGATATAAAGTTGGTGGAAGGTGTGATTTATATGTTTATTTTTATTTTCAATCTCTTTCTCTTTTAAATAAAAAAGGAACATTCTGTTTTATAAATTCAAATTCATGGCTTGATGTTGATTTTGGTAAATATCTTCAGGAATTTTTGCTTAAAAATTTCGAGATAAAAAGAATAATAGATAATCAGGTCAAAAGAAGTTTTAAAGAGGCTGATATAAATACAATTATGGTTTTAATTAACTATCCTGAAAAAGAATTTTTAAACAATAAAGTAAAATTTATTATGTTCAAAAAACCATTTGATGAAGCAATAAAAATTGATAATGAACTTTTGATAGAAGAAAAAGATGAACTATTTAAGAATGAAGATTTAAGAATTTTTCCAAAATCACAGAAAGAACTTTTATTAGAGGGAATTGAAGGTGATGAACAAGAAGAGATTAAACTTTTAAGCGGTAAATATGAAGGTGGAAAATGGGGTGGTATTTATTTAAGAGCACCTGATATCTATTTTACAATACTTGAAAAAGGTAAAGGGAAATTTGTAAAACTTGGAGATATTGCTGAAGTCCGTTTCGGTATTAAAACAGGTGCAAATGAATTTTTCTATGTTGAAGATGTGACTGATAAAATAGAGGATGATTAAATGAACGAGAAAGTTCTTTATATTTTTGTTGATGAAGCTGGTAATTTTGACTTTTCAAAAACAGGAACAAAATATTTTGTTTTAACTTCATT
The DNA here is from genome assembly GCA_029553255.1 of Caldisericota bacterium. Lineage (GTDB taxonomy): Bacteria > Caldisericota > Caldisericia > B22-G15 > B22-G15 > JAAYUH01. The sequence goes on from JAKPCM010000172.1 coordinate 4,199, forward strand.
TTCTTCTTTGGAACCCCTTTATAACAGGGATAAACTTTTATATTTAAAATATGATTTATGGGAAAATAATTTGGGTCTTGAATATTTTCATGCATCTGAAGATAAAGACACTGTTAAAAATAAGGTATTTGAATTTATAAAATCAATAAATAATAATATAGAAATTGATTCAGTAATAATTCAAAAAAACAAAACTAATCCCAAATTATATGAAAATGAAACTAAAAAGGAAAAAGGCAAAAAAGTTTATGAATTATCATTAAAATGTCTTTTAAAATATATATTTAATAGATATAAAAACCTAAAATTAACAAAAATAATTATAGTTTTAAGTTCAATTTTCGATAACAACAAAAGAGAATTAATATTAAAGACAATTAAAAAATTCCTTAAAGAAAATTTTAATATATCGTTTAATATATATTTCTTTGATTCAAAATCAGACATAAATTGTCAAATAATTGATTATATATCATGGGCAATTTATAGAAAATGGGAGAAAGACGATTTAAAATCATATAATTATATAAAGGAGATTATTAAAAGTGAATTCGATATGTTTAAAACTGGAATTGAAATTTATTATTAATGACCACCCTACCTATCCAACTGGAAGAGGCCCCTGGCCTCTTATTAGTAGGATGGAACCTTTATATAATGATAATATATTTTTATATTTTGTCAAGTATGGTGAATTTGACAAAAATGTATTTTATTTATCAAGAGACAATAAATGAAATTTTCAGAAATTAAAGACAAAATAAAAAATAATAGAGGTTTTAATAGTTTAAAAGAAATAAAAGAAAGGGGTCTAAGGATTATAAGAAATACCAAAACAGGTGATTATTGGCTGATTGAGGAGGAGTTTTTAAAACCAGTCATAAAAAGTCCGAGAGAGTGCAAATCAATTATAATTAAACCAGAGGATTTAAAATATAAAGTTATAATGTGCCATAAATCAAAAGATGAATTGAAAAATGAGAATGCTTTTATTCTTGATTATATAGAATGGGGTGAAAAGGAGGGATTTAATAACAGACCGACTTGTAAGAGTCGAAAATATTGGTGGGATTTAGGACAAAAAATCATAGCAACAAATTTTATGCAACTCATTATAGGTGATAGATTTATCTCAGTTATAAATACTAACAATATATTAGCTGATACAGAATATTATATAGTTAATTTTAATTGGGATAAATCCATTTTAGGATTAATATTAAATTCAACATTGACAAGATTATTTTTAGAACTTTTGGGAAGAAATATGATTGGTGCTATTACTGGTTTAAAACTTCAAGTGTATGAAATTGCAAATCTAAATATATTGTCTCCGTTAATTTTTGAAAATAAAAAAAACTCCATTGAAAAAAATATAAATAAAATTAGCATAAGAGATATTAAAAATATATTTATTGAAATTGGTTTTGATCCTGATAAACCAATTAGAGAGCAAGTATCAAATCCTCTTCCTGATAGAAAAGAATTAGATGATATAGTTTTTGATATTATAGGATTAACTGAAGATGAGAGAAAAGAAGTTTATTGGGCAGTCGCTGAACTTGTCCAAAATAGATTAAAAAAAGCCAAAAGTGTTTAATAAAATTTTTAAAATAAATTTTGGAGGTTTAAATGAATAAAGATAATGTAAACATTGCATTTGAAATGTTGCTTGAAGAAATTGAAAATATCTTCAGTAGTTTAGATAGTGAAAGGGAAAAATTTTCTAAATCTAAAGATTATGAAAAAGCAAACGAGATATATAATAAAATTTCAAAGTTATCAAATTATTGTATTAAAGTAAAAGAACTTCAAAAAGAGTGGGATGAATTGTTTAGTAGTGAAGTGGTTGAAATACAAAAAAGAAAGAAGAGAAAAAAATTAAAAGAGGGACTTAGAACTCCTAATGAAAAATATATTATTCCTATATTAGAATCATTGATAGAGCTGGGTGGGAAAGGTGAAATGTCAAAAGTATTAGATAAAGTTTATGAAAAAATGAGAGACATATTAAATAAATATGATTATGAATATTTGCCTTCTGGTAAAATTATTAGATGGAAAAATACTGCTCAATGGTGTAGATTTAAATTAACTCAACAGGGTTTAATGTCAAAAGATTCTCCATTTGGTATTTGGGAGATAACAAAAGAAGGAATAGAATATTATAATAAAAATAAGTGAAGGTTGAATTTTTAAAGATATAATTAGAATTTTAAAACTGGAGGAAAATTTGATGAAAAAGAAGATGAATGAATCGAAAGATATAGAATATTATTTAAATCTTCCTTATAAATATATTTTTATATCAGAAGAAAGTGGTGGATATTCAGTCAAAGTTAAAGAATTTCCTGGTTGCTCTGCATTTGGTGAAACAGTTGAAGAGGCATTCAAAAATATAAAAGAATCAATGAAAATATGGTTATCTGAAGTTATAAAACAAAATTTGGAAATTCCTTATCCTAAAATTAAAAAAGAGAGTGAGTAATGCCAGATATAATAGATAACAGAAATTTTCTATTGTCTGAAGCAATTAAAAAGATGCTTTCATCTTCTGATAGTGCAAAATTTGTTATTGGTTATTTCTTTTTGAGTGGTTTTAAAGAAATTTCAGATTATCTTAAGGATTTAAACGAGATTAAAATTTTAATTGGTAATACAACTAATAAAGAAACAATTGAACAGTTAGTTGAAGGTTATAAAAAATTGGATAAAGTAAGGGAGGTTCTGGAAAAAAGGAATTTTTTAAATAAAAGTGAAACAAAAATATTAAAAAATGACACCTCTAAAGATATAAAAGAAACAATTGAATTTATGGATCAAGATGAAAGAGATGAAGAAATTATTAAAACGCTTGATAAGTTAATATCAGAAGGAAAAGTTAAATTTAAAATTTATACTAAGGGTAGGCTTCATGCAAAAGCATATATTTTTGATTATAAAGAAGGAAAAGGATATGAGAAAGGAATAGCAATAGTTGGTTCAAGCAATTTAACACTATCAGGTTTAACAAATAACACAGAATTGAATGTTGTTGTAAATGGAAATGAAAATCATACTCAACTAACAAAATGGTTTGAGGAATTATGGAATGAAAGTGAAGATTTCAATGAAGATTTGATGAGAACTTTAGAAAATAGTTGGGTTTTAAATGAAAATATAACACCATATGATATTTATATTAAAACAATATATAATTTGATAGAAAGAGAGGAATATTCACCAACAATCCTTGATTTTCCATTTTTAAGCAATTTTCAGAGGGACGCTCTAAAGCAAGCAATTAATATAATAGAAAAATTTGGTGGAGTTTTTATTTCAGATGTTGTGGGTTTAGGAAAAACATACATAGGTGCTGCTCTTATTGATTACTATAATAAAGTAAAGGGTGAGAAATCTTTTGTAATATGTCCTGCATCACTTAAAGATATGTGGGAAGATATTATAGAAAAATATGAATTGAATTCTCATGTTTTATCTATGGGAAAATTAAGTGAGAGAAATTTTAATATATTTGAGGAAAAGAAATTTAAAGATAGAAGCGTTGTCTTAATTGATGAGAGTCATGAATTCAGACATACAGAGACAATTAGATATAGAAATATATCTCCCTTCTTACAGGATAAGAAAGTTATATGTTTAACTGCAACACCAAGATGTAATACTCATTGGGATATTTATAATCAGATAAAACTTTTTCATCCAGAAGATTCTATAAGTGAATTTTCAATCAATCCACCAAATATGAGAGAATTTTTTAGAAATGTTGATGAAGGAAAAGCAAAGTTAAAAGAGTTTTTAAGAAATATTTTAATAAGAAGAACGAGAAAGTTTATTCTTACATGGTATGGTAAAGAAGATGAAAATGGAAAAAAGTATGTTGAAATTGGTGATAAAAAACAATATTTTCCTCAAAGAATATTACAAACTCAGGAATATAATATAGAAAAAACATATAACGGACTTTATGATAAGATAAGAGAAAAAATCAAGGAATTAACTTTAGCAAGATACAATCTTTATGACTATGTTTATGCTGAATATAGAACTGAATCTCCTTATTTAGAATTAAAACAGGCAAGTCAAAGTTTAAAAGGATTGATGAGAGTAATTTTATTTAAAAGATTAGAATCAAGTGTTGAAGCATTTAAAAAAACAATTAGTAATTTAATTAATTTAAACTGGCTAATGGTTGAAGCAATCGATACTGGTTTTATACCTGCAGGTGAAGAAGCCCAAAAATATATGTATCAATATGAATCAAAGGAAGAAGAGGATTTCTTTTCTATGCTTGAAGAACTGAGTATTAAGTATGATATAAGTGCTTTTGATGTTGATAAATTAATGGATGACATAAATATTGACATTAAAATTTTACAAGACATCGATAAAATGATTTCTAATATAGATATCAAAAACGATGATAAATTAAATGTTTTAAAAAATCTGATTGAAAAAAATTTAAAAAATCGGAAAGTTCTTATTTTTACTGAATATAGTGATACCGCTGATTATCTTTATGATAATCTAAATTATTTAGAAAAGGTTGAAAAGGTAGATAGTAAGAGAAAAGATTGGATGAATGTCATTAAAAGATTTGCTCCAAGATCAAACAATTATGAATTAAAAAATAGTGAAGAAGAAATAGAGATTTTAATATCAACAGATATCTTAAGTCAGGGCTTAAATTTACAAGATGCATATATCGTTATAAATTATGATTTACATTGGAACCCTGTAAGATTAATTCAAAGAATTGGTAGAATTGATAGAATCGGAGCAATTAACGATAAGGTATATTGTTTTAATTTTTTACCTGAAAAAGAGATAGAAAAACATTTAGGTTTAAAAGAAAGGTTGAGTAGAAGAATACAAGAAATTCATGACACAATAGGTGAAGATACAAAAATTTTGGATGAAACTGAAAAGTTAAATGAAGAGGAAATGTACGCAATCTATTCTGGTGATGAAAAAATTTTAGATAGAGAGGATGAGGAAGAATCTTTAACTCTTCAAGAATTAAAAAATATAATAAATGAAATTGAGAAAAACGATCCTCAATATTTGGAAAAGATAAAAAATATGCAAGATGGCGTGAGAAGTTATAGGGGGTTTGGAGAGGAAAAGTATTTATATACATATTTAAAATGTGGTGATTATGAAAAATTATATTTACTCAATGAAAATGGTGATATTGTTGATGATGATTTAGAAAATATATTAACTCAAATTAAATGTGATTCTTCTGAAAATATTGGGAAAAAGGATAAAGAGATGTTTAAAATAATACCAGATGTTAAAAGAAAATTTGAAGAAGAAGTTAAAATACTTATGGATAAAAAAATTATTTCCCGTAAATTAACTCCTCAACAAAATTATGTATTAAAAGAATTACAAATCATTTATGAGAAAAATGATAATTTTGAAATAAAAGAGATGGCTAATAAATATAGTGAAATATTTAAAAAAGAGTTGATTCCAATAGTCCAAAAGGAATTAAGAATCATTAAAAGAGAAAACTATAAAGATGAATATCTTTTAGAAAAACTAAAAGATATAATAAATAAATATAATCTTCTAAGGGAGAAAAAAGAGGAAGAAATAAGAAAAGAAGAGGATAGAACTAAAATTATCTGTAGTGAGATTATAAATATTTAATTTTTTACAACATTTTAAAATAAGTTTTAATTTTTTGTGCCATCAACTTTCTTCTTTCTTTAAGAAAATCTTCATAATTTTCAGTTGAGGAATCAAATATTGACTTTGGAATGCAATGAGCTTCTAAATTATTATAAAGTTCATCTATATTATTAATAGCACCATATATTAATTTTCCAGTTTCACATTGTTTTAATAATTCTCTAAAATAATCTTTAGGGGCTTTATTGCCAATAGCAATATTTATTTCACTTTGTGCCATAACGTAATTTGCTATTTGATTATACATATTTCTTTCATATCCAGACTTTTTTAAATAATCTTTTGGAAAAATATGATGTACATCACCTTTTAAAGAAATTAAATCTTGAACTTTTATATCCCTTGATAAAAATCCCTTATCGTCCATTTTTACTTGAGCTGCTAAAAAAACATAAAATTCAGGACTAAATGCAACAGGCGTATCCATTTGTTGTGGTAGACTTACATCCCAGAAAGAATCTGGAAGTTCTGCTTCAATTACACTTTGAATATATTGTTCAGGGTCTAATTCATTTAAACGTCTAATATCTATATCAAATTGAGTTTCTGGAGATGCTGAATAACGACCCTTTAAAATTGACAAGACAAGCCACTTTCTAACTAATGATTCAATTTTTGCTTGTAGAATATTTTTATCTCTTAAAGTTAAATATAATATATAAGCGAAATCAATTGCGTTTTGAGACCTTATCATAAAATTTCCTATAAAGCCAGCAGATTTAACTATCATCACAAACTTTTTAAAATTATTTTCATTCATAGATTCTAAAATTCCCTCTTTTAATTTATTGAATGATTCTTCTACAATTTCCTCTTTATATTGACGAGTTTCAAAGTCTCTACCAGATATCAATGCAACTAAATCTTGTAATTTTCCTCTTTTAAATTTTGTTGTGAAAGAAACCCTTAACATATCAGTATATGAAGGGCTGTATAGGTCATCTTTTTCATCTTTTAACCAAATCATTTTTTTAAAATAATCAGTTTCTGTAAATTCTTTATCTAATTCTACGAGTTGACTATAAAATTCAGGTTTTTTAGCAAGATGAAAAAAATAATAAATTGTTTTTCTTATTATTTTTCCACATATTTTTCATCAACTGCAATTTTTGACATTGCAAAATCTGCTTGATTTAATACAACCCCTGATGAGTTAATTCTAATAAATATTTCTGTGACTTCTTCAATACCAAGATCTGAGTTTAAATCTATTAATCCAATAGGTATATTTATGATACTTTTTAATGAATCAATGCTTTCTAAAATATCTTCCTTTTTAACATCATTATTATAAGAACAATATTCCTCAACTGCATTTAAAATTTTATACTCTGGAGAAAAAACTTTTGAAATATCGGATATCCATCTTTTATCTTTTTGTATTGTTGTATTTAATACTTCGAATTTATTTTCAATAGGATTAAAAGCAATTGTTATTCTTTTCTTTTGATAATCAGAATTAATTAGTTCTTTTCCTAATATGGCAGCCATAAGTGCTTTTACACGTTGTTGTCCATCTATTAATATTCTTTTTCCAATAGAAGAAGACCCATCTTTTAATTTAACATGAGGATTTTGCCATACAATTAAATAACCAATAGGATATCCATTATATAAAGAATCGATAAGATCTCTAACTTTAATTGCATTCCATATAAAAGGTCGTTGAATTTCAGGAACTGCTATTTCATTAGATAAAATCCATGTTAAAATTGTTTGAATTGGATGATGGTTCACTGAAAATTTCTGTATAACCATGCAATTCCTCCTAAATTTTTATTT
>JAKPCM010000005.1 GCA_029553255.1 Caldisericota bacterium
TATCTTTTAATTTTAAATCAAGAAAGCGGAGAATCAATATATCAGGATTTATGGCTTATAAAACTGACGAAAGAATTTGAAATTCTTGAACAAAAAAAATTAGTTAAAGATTTGAATCCAGGTTTTTGGGCAAGATTCACACCAGATGGAAGAATAATTTATGAGAATAGAGATGGAAGGCTTGTAATAATAAATCTTGATGGTTCAAATCCAATAGTTTTGCCAGAAGATATAAAATTACCAATCTATTTTGCACCATAAGGAGGCAAAATGAAAAGAAAAACTTTTTTAATAACTTTAATTATTGTCGGGGTTTCTCTTTCTCTTTTCACCTTTTATAAAATATATAATAAAGAGAAAGAAAAACCTATATTGTCACAAGAGAAACCAATTAGACCTTGGGGAAGAGAAATTGACGAGGAGAGTTTAAAAGATGTAAAGAAAATAATTGAAGTTGAAGTAATAAATATTAATGTAGAAGGTGAAGAGGTTTTAAAAATAAAATGGGGTAATAAAGAAAATGAAATTGGTGGAAAGAGTGAGTATCTTGGATCTCATGGACCTGGTATGTGGGATGGTGCTGAACCACCAAGAATATTATTCATTACTAAAGATGAGGAAGTGATATTGGAAGATAGAGGAAGAATCAAAATATTTACAAAAGATGGATTAAAGAAAGTTTTAAATTTAGATGGATTTTACTCACTTGAAGGATTAGATAGTTTTGGGAATTTCTATCTTTCAAAAAATGGGGAGAGAGGTTTTGTAAAGGTATCAAAAGATGGTGAAGTGTTATTTTCATTTGATCCAATAAAAGATATTATTGAAAAATATCAACTAAGAGAACCAATAGATATAAATGCATATAATTTTACTGTATTACCAAATGGAAATTTTTTTACAACTATTGAAGTAGCAGAGAAAATGGAAATTAAAGAACCAAATCCACAGGATCCTTCAAAAACTATATCTAAATGGCAGGTCTATAATCAATTTAAAGTTAATCTCCTCTTTGATCCAAATGGAAATTTAATCGAGGAATCTAGTGGATATTTTGAAACTCCAATTAATAATTTAATTGATAAAAATGGTTATTATTATGTAACTAAACAGGTCCCTAAAGAAAAATCACAAAGTATAAAGGGTGATAGAGTTATTAATCAAATACAGAGATTCTTAATCAATAATTTTGAGTATAAAAATTTAGATTCAATTAATATAGTAAGTGGAAAATGGGTAAAATCTGATTTAGGTTTTGATGTTGTAGAAGGAGATTGTATATATGTTAGTGATATCAATGAAAATGGCGCATTTTTTATAGATCGAGGAAGAACTGATGAAGAATGTAAAAAAGATTTTCTTAAGTATATGATATTTGATAAAAATAAACTCTACTCTTTTTACTTACCAATTGATTTAAGTCCAATAGAATTTTTTGATAATAAAATATATGGTACTTTTTTAACTAAAGATTATTATATAATTATGAGTTATAAACTATTATTCCCATAAAATACTTTTAAAATTTAAATTCTATTTATTAAAATAAAAAAGGAAAAAAGGAGGGATAATCTTTTTCTTATAATTTTTAAAGGCTTCTTGGCTCATTTACTATAATCAATTGAAAAAGTTAAAGAATATGATAAAATTTAAAAATTAACTTTGATAATAAGGAGGATTTTTAGAATATGGCAAAAAGAATTAAAGCAGGAATAAAAGATGCTAAACAGAATATAAAAAGAAAAGAACAGAATAGATATTATAAAACAAGAATTAAAAATCTTATAAAAGAAGCAACTGATGCTCAAAATAAAGAAGATTTTCTTGAGAAAGCAAAAAAGGCAATTTCATTTATTGATCATGCTGTATCTAAAGGAGTAATTCATAAAAATACAGCTGCAAGAAAAAAAAGTAATTTAATGAAAGAAATATCAAGATTTTAAAATAGTTAATTCCATTCTCTCTTTTTGAAAACCTTTACTTAATTTTATACTTTTTTCTATTTCCTCAAAACTTTTTAAAATTGTTTTAAGTTCATTGAGGTTGAATTCACTTGCTTCATCTTTAAGAAGAGAATACCTATAAGGATTAATTTTTAAAGCATCAATTATATCCTTATCTTTGACTCCCTCTAAAATAGAAATTTTAACATCGATAAGCGATGTTATATGATTCAATATAGTATAAAATAATTTCTCAAAATTTTCTCCCCTCTCAATAATTTTACTAAAGTTTTCAAGAAATTTTCTTTTTTTATTTTTAATAAAATAGTTTATTAAATCAAAGATATTTGGTATATTAACTTGATAAACATATTTTTCAATATCTTCTTCATCTATTATATCTTTATCTATTAAAGACAATTTTTCAATTTCACCAATTAAAAGATCAAGGTCATTTTCACAACTAAATATTAATTTATATAAGGCACTTTGACTGATACTTTTATTTTTTTCTTTAAATTTTTTTTCAACCCATTTTTTTAAAATTTCTAAATTCATATTTTTGTCATTTACAATTTTAACTTTATCTTCAATTTCTTCTTGAGGGAGAGGAATTTTTCCATCTCTATCATCAAATATTATGACTCTATTTTTAATATTTTTAAAATAGTCCCATTTAAAATTTTCAATTTTTTGTGCATTTTTGATGAATATAACCTTCGATGAAGAAAAAAAAGAGGGTGAATCTATAGAATCTATTAAATTTCTTAAATTAGACTCACCCTCTAATATAAAAATATTCGAAATTTTAAGGTTTAATTTTATTTTTTCTATAATTTGATTTTTTAAATAATTAGTATCTCCAATAAGAATATAATAAGGTTTCAGATTTCCTTTATTTATCTCATCAATTGTTGATATATAATTAACCTTTTGAGATACTTTCTTTTTCTTCAATTTTCTTAAAGATGAGAGAATCGGTTTCTTTATCTACAAGAATTGAATCTCCGTTTTCAAATTCTCCCCTTAATAGTTTTTCTGACAGAGGATTTTCGAGTTCCTTCAATATTGTTCTCCATAAATTTCTTGCTCCAAAATTTCTATCAAAACCTTTATCTATTATAAAATCCTTAGCTTCCTCAGTTAATTGAATTATAATATTTCTTTCTTTCAGCTCTTCCTTTATTCTTTTAAGCATAATATCGAGAATCTTCCTAACATCTTCTTTGGTAAGAAAATTAAATACAACAATTTCATCTATTCTATTTAAAAATTCTGGCCTGAACGTGTTTTTAAGTTCAAAAGTCACTCTATTTTTCATCTCTTTATAATCTACCTCTTCTCCTTTAACAAATCCAAATTTTTTCATTGAATCAAAGGTTGTACCGAGATTCGATGTTAAAATTATTATTGTATTTCTAAAATCAACGATATGTCCTTGACTATCAGTTAATTTTCCTGAATCAAGTATCTGTAATAATATATTAAAAATATCTGGGTGTGCTTTTTCAATTTCGTCAAAAAGAATTATAGAATATGGTCTTCTTCTTATTGCTTCAGTTAATTGACCCCCCTCTTCATATCCAACATATCCCGGAGGGGAGCCAATCAATCTTGAAACATTAAATTTTTCCATATACTCTGACATATCGAGTCTTATCAAGGCATCTTCACTATCGAAAAGAATTTCAGCAAGTGCTTTTGAAAGTTCTGTTTTTCCTACTCCAGTTGGACCTAAAAATAGAAATGAACCTATAGGTTTGGTAGGGTCTTTAAGTCCTGCTTTTGCTCTTCTAATTGCTTTTGATATAACCTCTACAGCTTCATTTTGATCTATTATTCTTTTATGTAATTCATCTTCAAGTTTTAATAACTTCTCTTTTTCTTCAACTAATAACCTTTTAACTGGAATACCTGTCCACATTGAAACAACTTCTGCTATATCTTCTGGAGTTACCTCTGGCCTTTCAGTTTCTCTTATTTTTTTCCATTTTAACTTACTCTCTTCGAGATCTTTTTTAAGTTTTGCCTCTTCGTCTCTAAATTTTGCTGCGAGTTCATAATTTTGCTCATTTATTACTTTATCTTTCTTTTCTTTTACCTCTTTTATTTTATCTTCAAGTTCAACAATTTCTTGAGGTTTGAGTGTTAATCTTAACCTTACTTTTGCAGATGATTCATCAATGATATCAATTGCCTTATCTGGTAAAAACCTCGATGTTATATATCTTGTCGATAGCTTGACTGCTTCTAAAATTGTTTTATCGGTAATTTTAACTTTATGATGTTCTTCATATCTACTTCTTAATCCCTTTAAAATGGAGACTGTGTCATCAAAAGATGGTTCTTCAATCATAATAGGTTGAAATCTTCTTTCAAGTGCAGAATCTTTTTCTATATATTTTCTATAATCTTTAAGAGTTGTTGCTCCAATACATTGAATCTCTCCACGGGAAAGTTCAGGTTTTAAAATATTAGAAGCATCAATTGCCCCTTCGGCACTGCCTGCTCCAACTAATGTATGTATCTCATCGATAAATAATATAACCTCTCCTTGACTTCTTTTTATTTCTTGAAGTACTCTTTTCATTCTTTCTTCAAACTCACCTCTATATTTTGTACCAGCAACAAGTGAAGGAAGGTCTAATGCTATTACTCTTTTATTTTTTAAAGGCTCGGGAACCTCATATTTAATAATCTTCTGTGCAAGACCTTCAACGATTGCTGTTTTTCCGACGCCAGGATCTCCAATTAATACAGGATTGTTTTTTGTCCTTCTTGAAAGAATTTCAATGACTCTGCTAATTTCTCTTTCTCTTCCTATTACAGGATCAAGTTTATTTTGCTGAGCAAGAAGTGTAAGATCCCTTGAAAATTGATCAAGAGTTGGAGTTTTATTTCTTTTTTCAACTTTTTCTCTCCTATCTTCTGTTTTTCTACCATATTTTTTATCTTCGATCATTTGATAAATTTCTTCCCTTAATCTTTCTGATTCAACTCCAAGATCATTTAGAACTTTTATTGCCATACCTTCTCCTTCTTCAAGAATTCCAAGAAGTATATGCTCAGTGTCAACATAATATTCTCCTATTTCTTGAGCTATCATCTTTGCAAGTTCAAGTATTCTCTTTACTCTTGGAGTTAAAATGATTCTTTTTGAGGAATAGAAATCTTCTTCACTGCTTAAACCATTTACCATTTCTCTTACTTTTGCCGCTATTATTCCATATTCAAGATTGAAATTTGAAAGTGCTTTTGCAGCCATACCATTTTCAAGTCTACTCAATCCAAGAAGAAGATGTTCTGTTCCTATATAATTATTGTTTAATCTTTGCGCTTCTTCTTGAGCAAGATAGAAAACCTGTCTTGAATTATCTGTTAGATAATCCCAAAATTCCATATTGATCACCTCCAGTTCTCAAATTAATTATAACACTCAATTATAGAAATGATTTAATACCTAATTAAAATTATTTAAATATTTTTATAATCCTTTTTCGACAGGATATATAGCAATAATTAAGTCTTTATTTATCAAGGAAAAATCTGATTCTCCAATTTTTTCGTTATTTAGATTTTTAATTTCAATTTCAACAACTGGTAAGAATTTAGTATCTTTTAAAAATTTATTTAGAGCATCTGAAAATCTCATTTCTTCTGGAACAGATATTTTACCATTGATAATAAAATTACTGCTGGTTAAGATAGTAACTTCAACTTTTCTAATTTTTGGTCCTAATGAAACACCCATTTTTGGCCTCCAAAAAATTTTATATTTATAGTATAATAACATAAAAGTAAATAAAGAGGTAACATTATAAAAAATGGAGTTTAAAGGAGATTTAGGTTTTTTAGGAATAAACGATGTAATTCAAACCCTTTCTTCAATGGGCAAAACTGGGAAACTTGAAATAATTATAACTAAAAAGGGGAAAGGAGAGCTATTTTTTAAAAATGGGAAATTAATTCATGCACATTCAATTGATAATATTGGCAAGGAAGCCTTAATTGAAATAATGAGTTGGAAAGAAGGTAGTTTTAGATTTATTGAGAATGTTATTCTTCCTCCACCATCTATAGATGATGATACTTCAAAAACAATTCTTGATGCAATCAGTGGACAGGATGAATTTAAATTAAAAGAAGAGACTCTTAATTTTATTCCAGAAATTAAAAACGAAGTTGAATTGGATAGTTTCTTCCTTGATAAAGATGAATGGAGAATAATTATGAGTATTGATGGCAAAAAGAGATGTCGTGATATAATGGATGAGATAGATAGTGAAAAAGTAAAATTTTTAAATATTATTGAAGAATTATATAAAAAGGGTATAATTTTTTTAAGAAAGGAGTAAAAAATGGCCGAAGGATTAAGTTCAATAGTTATATCTGATGAAGATTTAAAAAGAGTAGATGATTACCTTGCGCAAACTTTGGCTGATTCACAAGCCAAAAATATTTTATTAATAGATAGATCTGGGCAATTGATTACTAAACATGGATCAATTTCAAGAAGAGATGCATCAAATATAAGCGCACTCTCAGCTGGTTTATTTTCCGCAACAAATGAACTCGCAAAGCTTTTAGGTGAAAAAGAGTTTACTGTTACATTCCATCAAGGGGAAGAAGCAAATATTCATATCTCGCTTCTTGTACCACAAATTCTTCTTGTTATAATATTTGATAATAGAGCGCCTATTGGAGCAATTAGATTCTGGTCAAAAAAAATATATTCAGAAATTTCACCTTTTTTGAAAAATGTTCAAACAGTAAAAGAAAGAAAAATCGAAGAGAGTGAGGGTTTTGAAGAAGAGATAGAAAATAAACTCGACAATCTTTTCTAAATAGATAAAGAAAATGGCACTAATTAATTACTCAGCAAAAGAGATAACTTTTAAAATAGTTTATTATGGTCCTGCCATGAGTGGGAAAACGACAAATTTGAGATTTATTTATGATAGATTACCTGAAGAACTTAAAGGCAAATTCACATCAATAGCAACTCAGGATGAAAGGACACTTTTTTTTGATTTTTTGCCTCTTGATCTTGGAACTATTAAAGGATTCACAATAAAATTATCACTTTACACGGTTCCAGGACAGGCTATTTATTCTTTGACAAGAAAAACAATTTTAAGAGCAACAGATGGTATAATTTTTGTTGCTGATTCACAAAAGCAAATTTTTGAAAAGAATATTGAAAGTTTAAAAGATATGGTTGAAAATATGAGAGAATATGGTTTAAATTTAGAAAATACTCCAATAATTTTGCAATATAATAAAAGAGACCTTGAGGATATAGTTTCTATTGAAGATTTAAATAACTCCTTAAATTATAACTCTTTTCCATTTCTCGAGGCTGTTGCTATTCAAGGTATAGGAGTTATGGAGTCCTTAAAACTTATTTCCAAGATTGTTGTAAGAAAAATTGCCTAAAAATCATTTTCAATATCAACTTCTATTTTAACTTTATCACCATCTTTTAGATTGAATTTTTCTCTTAATGAATAGGTTGAAATAATTTCAAAAATATTTTTATGTTTTGTTTTTTCAGGTAAAACAATAAATGCATCTAAATTATTTATTTTACATGGAGATATCAAAACTTTTCCATAACCATTAAACTCATCTATAACATAATAATTTTTGAATTTAAATTTCTTAATAAAACCATTAATTTCAACATTCAAAGTTCCCTCATAAATATCATTTTTAATGATTTCTTTTATTTTTTCTTTATAAATTTTTATATATTTACTTCCCTCTTTACAACCAGATTTAACAACTCCTTCAAATATCATAAAGAATCTCTCGATAGTGCTTTATCGATGGAAGTTCCAAAGGGTAGTTTTGTTTTTTTACCTTTTATTGTCAAATCAACTTCTTTCAAATTAAGTGCATCTGTAAATGTGAAAACAATTTGTTTTAGGAAAAGCCTCTCTTTTGTTATAGAATCAATTCCTGATAAATCAATATCAAGATCGACTTTTATAGTTTCGCCACTTATTTTATGGGATAACAATTTTGAAGTTGATGGGATTAATGTTATTAAAGGAGAAGGTGGATTTAAAAGATCATTAAATATAACATTTGCTTCATCCTTTGTCTTGTTGTAAACAGTTTCTGGTGATAGGAAAAGATCATCACCATCTTTATAAATATAATAAATTGGGTATCCATACATACCTTCTGGGGGAGGATTTAAATCATAATACCATCTTGTTAAAGGTTTTGAAGTATCGAAATTTCCGCCTATAGTTTCAACACTTTTTCCATCAATAAGAAAAAGCACTCTTCCTATGCCAGGTATTTCTGTTATAGAGAGAATAGTTGAATACATAAAAGCATATTCAGAACTCGAACCAAAACCTCTATAATTTAAAATATCAGAAGTAAAATCTAAATAGATCAAATCACCTTCAATTTTTACATCTTTTAAAATTGCTTCATCTGGAATTGTTTTAGAAACTTTATTGCTTAATGATGAATTTGGTCCAGCTTTTAATTTGCTGAATATAAGTTTAGCCCACTCAACAGAATCTTTTGGTTCTAATATCTCTTCTTCAATAACAATTGGATGTTCATTATTTTTATCAAAAAAGTAAAGATTAACTTTTTTTCCATATGGTAATTTTGATGAGAAAAATGTAAGCGATGAGGATATAGGCATTGAACTCCAATATAAATCATTTTTTTTACCTTCAACAAGGATAGTTACATTTCTTAGAGATGTATTCCCAATTATAGTATTAACAATAGAATATAAAGATGCGGCTTCTCCAGTTACACCTTCAAGAACTCTATTCTTTATCTCTTTTGAAAATGAAACTATTGCTTCATCTTTATTAATATCAACTGATAAAATTTTTGTTTTTGGATCTACAACTTCTTTCAAACTCTCTGATTTTGGCCCAGAGATAAGTTCATCAAGAACTCTTTTTATTTTTTCTTGAGTAGAAGAATATTTTGGAATAGTTCTTTTCTCAAAGATCAATTCATTTGACTTTTCATCAAAAAAATAGATTTTTGCGGTATCAGTTCCTCTATTAAAAATATTAAAATCAAAGAATCTTAGTGAAAACAAAAAAATTATCAAAAATATTAAAAGAATAAGAAAAGCAATTCTTCTTTCTTTATAAACTTTTTTATTTACTGTTTTTCTTGTCATCTATTTAATTATATAACTTTATATGAATAGACCAAAAGATCTAAGTGAGAGATATAAAAGAAAAAGGCCAAGAACAAGAAATATTATTGAGGTTACTAATTTAATTTTTCCCACATTTTTTCTCATAAATTCACCTAAATTTCTATTTGTTAAGCCAAAATAGACACCTAAAAAAATAACAATTAAAGGTAAGACAAACATCAAATTATAAATAATTAAATACAAAGTTGCCTTACTTGTTAATTCTGGTATACCAATTATATAGACAATTGTTGGTAGATATGTCTGGCCGGTACATAGAAATTCAATTATTGTTATAGGAAATGCAATTAAAAATGCAGTTAGAAAAATCAAGGAAGATTTTGGTTGTTTTTTAATAATATTTTTTGCACTTTTCTTAAATACCCCAGGAAGTTGTAAAGTAATATTCTCACCTTCTCCTCTTTTTATTTTTAAATAATCACGATATGAAAGAAAAGCAAAAAGAAGAACAAGGATAGACATAATTATATATAAGATTTTTGAGAATAAACCAATTACTGAATATCTTTGAATAATTCTAAACAAACCAATGCCTGAAAGTAAGTAAGCAATAAAAACACCCAGAGTAAATGAAATTCCAGTTAGTAATATATCTTCTCTTTTTCTATTTTGAGATAAAAGAAAAGTTATGAAAAATATCAACACAGCAAAAGCACAAGGATTTAAACCATCTATCAATCCCGCTGTAAATATAACCAAAATTCCAAAATTTTGAAAGTACTCTTTTATTTTTTCCTTACCAGAAATTGTTGAAGATAAACCTTTTAATACATAATCTGAATCTTCATAGTTATAATTATCAATTTTTTTATTAATATTATTAAAAATTTCATTTTCTCTTATATAAACATCTTTACCAATAAATATTGCTGGAACAACTCCTCTTTTATCTTCAGGAACATTATAAAATTCATCAAGTTTTGCTCTCAATTCCTGATTTTCGGGAAGAGCAATATTCAGTTTAGTTATTTTTAACCTACTATCTTTAGCTTCGAGTGATTCTAAAAAAGGTTTAACCCTTGCGCATTCAGGACAACCTTCAATATAAAAATAGTATATTAGAATATCACCAGAATAAGAAAGAGTAATTTTAGAGAAAAAAGAGAAAAGTAAAATAGTAGATAAAAATAATAATATTATTTTTTTCACTCTATTTTAAAAATTCGATTAATTTTTCTTCAATGTTTTGAGTTGTTGGAGAACCATGAAATAAGATTGTTCCATCAACATCAACAAACAATATTTCAGGCGTAAATTCTATTGTTAATAATTTGAGAACATCCTGCCCTTGATCTATCGCTATTTTTAAAATATCTTTATTTTGTGTTTTTGTTAAATATTCATTTGTAGTTTTCTCTTGTGCTGTTTCAGATATAAAGATATAGTTAAAATTTTTACCTTTTCTAACTTTATTTACAAGTTCATCAAATTCATGGGTATGCTCAATACAAGTGCCACATGAAGCATTTGTAGATACAATTATTGTCTTTTTACCTTTAATTGTTTCATTTGATATGACATTTCCATCTATATCTACAATTTCAAAATCTGGGATTTTATCACCAACTATAAGTCTTTTATACTCTTTTTGTTCAGGATTTAGGGTATTAAAAGCTTCGACACCGTAATCCATTATATATGATAGTGATGAAATCTCTTTTATCTTATCTCTTAAACTTGTAGAAAGTTCACTGTTTTCAGTAGGAAGAGCTACTGGTTTTGATAAAAGATCTTTAAAATCTTTTCCAACAAAACTATTGAAAAAATCCTCCCAGTTTGTTTCTATTTCTGTTTTAATTTTACTCAAAGGTAATATTTTTTTAATCTTTCCATCAGTATCAAAAGCAATTATTATTTTTACTGAATTATCTTTATTTTTTAATACAAGGTTTGTAAAATTAATCAATGTATATTTTCCAAGCAATGTTCCCTTTTTATTTAAAATAGTGTCAAATGAAGCGGTAACATCTGGATTGTCTGGTAGATTTATAAC
Organism: Caldisericota bacterium; assembly: GCA_029553255.1. Lineage (GTDB taxonomy): Bacteria > Caldisericota > Caldisericia > B22-G15 > B22-G15 > JAAYUH01. The sequence goes on from JAKPCM010000005.1 coordinate 11,147, forward strand.
TTTTGTTTCATATATTTGATAATCACTTCCAAATATAGTTTTTAATCCTTTATTTAAACTCATTTCTCTTGATGAAAGTGTTGGAATTAAAAAAATAATCAAAAATATTATTATTAGTACTGCAATAATTATGAAATATGTTTTCAAAAGGTTTTTCCCTTTGTTACCTTTTTTCTTATCGTTTTTTTCTTTGTTCATATATAAACCTCCTATCAATCAAGTAATGATTTAATTTTAATAACTTCACCATTTTTTATATATACTTTAGGGATTCTTTTTCCTATTCTAGTTACTATCTCATAATTAATAGTTCTACATTTTTTAGCTATTTCATCAGCACTTACCTCTTCTTTTCCATTTTTACCTAATATTATAACATCCTCTCCGACTTGAGGATTTTCAAACTTAGAGATATCAATCATAATTTGATCCATTGTAACAGTTCCAACAACTTTAACTCTTTTTCCTCTATAAATAACAATCCCTTTGTTAGAAAGTAATCTTGGGTATCCATCTGCATAGCCAAGAGGAAGAGTTCCTATTGTTGCTTCTTTTTTTGTATAATATTTTCTCCCGTAACTAATTGGTGTATTTTCTGGCACATTTTTTATAAAAATCAATTTTGCTTTAATTGACATAACAGGATAGAGTTTTATATTTTTTACCTCTCCTGAAGGTTTTAATCCATAAAGCATAATTCCACACCTAACTCCGTCAAGTATATATTGTGGTAAGTCAATTACAGTTGCTGAGTTTCCATGATGTTTAAATGGTATTTCAATACCTTCTTTTTTAAGAGAATCTACTACTTTTTGAAATCTATCAAATTGAATTTTTGAGAAAGCTTTGTCTTTTTCATCGGCTGTAGAAAAATGTGCATATAGTCCCTCTATAATTAAATTCTTAAATTTCATCACATTTTTA
>JAKPCM010000045.1 GCA_029553255.1 Caldisericota bacterium
TATTTGCCTTGCTTTTGAATTTTCAACACTGATTCTTTCACTTAATACTTTAACAACCTCTTTATTACTGAAAATGTGGTAATTAAAACCTACTTTTATAACTAAATAATTAACTTCTCCAGAATTAAATATACTTTTATACAAAAATGCTTCTATTAATCTTTTTTCTTTTAATTTCTCACATAATTTTTTCATTGGAATTTTTAATTTTTCTTTATAAATGATTTTATTTTTAAGATATTCTTCCCTTGATTCTGGAAAAGCATTTATACATTCTAAAAAAATAGCACTTATACCATTCATTCCCCTAAAATCATAATCTTCACTAAATCTTGTTTTTCCATAAAGAAAAATTTGCCATTTTTTCTCACCACTTTTTACAGAAAATGTATTACCTTCACTATCAATGACATCTTTTTTAGCCTGAGGTTCTGATGTGTACTCTTTTCCAATTCCCAATAAAGAAGCAAAATCTCTTGCATCTTTATGACCTTTTATTTTAACATAGCTTGCTTCTTCAGAACTCATTGCTCTTTTTTTATTCATCATCACCTTTTTATTATTAACAACTCGTAAGTTTTTTTGATATTATTTCCATTTCTTTTTTTTCTATTTAATCCGATTCTTGTTTCACCTTGGCCCATTGTATATTGTATAGGAAGTTTAATTATTTGAAAATCTTTATACCATTCCCTTATTGTTGGTGAATCATTATAGGATAAAATGAAGGGTCCATTATGGTCATATAAGAGATCTCTTAAAAATTCATGATTGAAATTGTTATGATGAATAGGAAAATTTCTTTGTGGATATAAACCCTTAAAAAGTGTGCTGTCTTCACCTAAATAATAAGGTGGATCACAATATAAAAAATCATTTTTAAAATTTGGTATAACATCTTCAAAAGATTTACATTCAACCTTAATATTTTTTACATTAAAATCTCTTACTCTTTCAATTAATTTATTATATGTTTTTTCATTTGCATATACACTTGACATCCAACCCAAAAAACCTGGACCATAAGAAAGATTATGATTAAAATAGTAATACGCAGCAAGTTTCAAAGGTGGAAGCAGTTTTTCACCTTTCCAATGTTTTCTTAATTCTTCTTTAATTATTTTATAGGTATTTTTATCTGGTGATAATTCTTTTAATTCTATATATAACTCATATGGATAGTTAATTTGATGTTTCCAATAATTAATTAATATATCAAAAATATCAAAACCTAAACAGTTGATTTTTAATTCTTTAGCAAATGCTATTTCAACAGAACCACCACCAAAAAAAGGGGATACGACGCTTTTTATATTATTTGGAGCATGTTCAATAATATGACCAACAGCCCAACTTTTACCACCTGCATATCTTAAAGGAGAACCAAGATATCTTTTGTATTTTTTACTTTTACCACCTAACCTATAAAGAAAATCTTCTTTTAAAGTTATCGGAAATAAATAATTATTTGAAAATTTATCTTTTACATCAGATTCATTTTTCATCTAAAAATTCACCTATCTATATTAGTATAATATTATTTTTATAAATTTCAAAAATTTCTAACTTTAATTAATCTATTATTTCAAACGTCCTTCTTTTGATTTCTAATATTACATTTACTATAATAGAAATTTCTTAATCAAATTAACCCTTTGAGATTTTAAATAAATATATCAATTTGAGATAACATATTTCATTGAAAAAAATTTATAAGATGTTATAATTTAAAACTAATTTATGAAAACTATTAATTTAAGGAGGAATAGATTTTATGGAAATTATACAAGAAAAAGACAGAAAGATCATCAAAGAGAGATTTGATGAGAGTCTAAAAGATGAAGTTAGGATTTTGTTCTTTAAGAAAAGTGGTGTAGGAGTTTGGACTCCAGATGTTACAGAAGATACAGAGTGTAAATATTGTAAAGAAGCAGAAGAAATTTATACAGAGATAGCATCTATTTCAAATTTAATTAAACTTGAAATTTATGAACTTGGTAAAGAT
>JAKPCM010000049.1 GCA_029553255.1 Caldisericota bacterium
CTCAATAATTATATTTAGATTTTCTTTAGTGGGTATATAGGCTATAAGTGAATTCATACCTTGTTCAACCTTTAACAAACTTTGCCCTATCTCGTTCAATCTTTTAAGGATTACAGTATGTTTCTTTGTGTTGAGGTATATGGTGAAAATCTGCCCCCTATTATCTCTAAAAATTTGATGTATAAACTTTAATTATCGAGAGGTTAAATTAACTTTTGGTAAACATTTTCAATATCAAATATTGAAAGTTTTATTGAATAGTCTTTTTGATCCTTAAGAACCATAGAGAGTAACCTGTAACCTGCTCTTAAAAAGTAAATTATTTATTGCCATTATCACCTCCCTTCTTTTTTAAGCTCTAATAAGATAGCTTTATTAACTTTTTCAAATCCCCGAGATTAGAAACTTTTACAACTTCGAATGTAACTTACCTGCTTCAGTCCAACTATATCTCAAGTTGATTGTTCTAAATTAATTATATCACAATTTTAAAAAATTTTGTGAGTTTGTATTAACTGCATAACGCACCTACCAAAATTCAAATCAGAGTATATATTTTGTCACACGATTTCTATTTAAAGGATAATGATTAAAATTACTTCGTATATAAAAACTAAGTAGTTAATAAGATTTCTATTGAATTCATTTATATAAAAGAAACAAAAAATGTTCAATTAGGGACTGACCCTTTTTTAACATTTTTTAATATCAATAAGATATTGAACCGTACTATTGAAACTTTTCAAGAAAATAAAATAAATTTTAAAGTTATTATATAATTTAAATATGGAGAGAATCAGAATTAGAGAAATCATAGAATTTTTAGGAAAGTTCCTTCAGGGTAAAGAAAAAGCAATCGAGCTTGCTTTAATATCCTTATTTTCTAAAGGCCATCTTCTTATTGAAGATTTACCTGGGCTTGGAAAAACGACACTCGCAATAGGTTTATCAAGGAGTTTAGGTCTATCTTTTGGAAGAGTTCAAGCTACTTCAGATTTGCTACCAACAGATATAACAGGTTTATCAATATATAATAAATCACTTGGAGAGTTTGAGTTTCATCCAGGACCAATTTTTAATAATATACTTCTTGTTGATGAAATCAACAGAGCAACTCCAAAAACACAATCTGCCCTCCTTGAAGCAATGGCAGAAAAACAGGTTACAGTAGATGGTAAAACTTATAAATTACCAAATCCATTTTTTGTCATTGCAACTCAAAATCCTATTGAACTTTTTGGTACATTTCCATTGCCAGAATCACAATTGGATAGGTTTATAATGAAAATCTCTTTAGGATATCCTGATAGAGAGGAATTGAAGGAAATTTTAAAATTGGGTAGCTCAAGAGAAGAATTATATAATATTGAACCTATAATATCAAAAGATGAAATAATAAAAATACAGGATTTTATTAAAGACAATATCTATATCTCAGATAAAGTCATTGAATATATTCTTGAAATAGTTGAAATAACAAAGAAAAGCAAATTTTTATATGCAGGAATATCAACAAGAGGTAGCTTAGCAATAACTTATACTGCAAAAGCAAATGCATATTTAAAAGGAAGGGATTATGTTATTCCTGAAGATATAAAAGATTTGATTGATTATGTTATCCCTCATAGAGTGATTTTTAAAGAAGAGTACGAGAATTTGAATAAAAAGGAGATCATAAAATCAATAATAGAAGAAGTACCTACCCCAGCTTAATTAAGATAACAGGGGCAGGATATTTTTATATAATAATTACAATCTTTCTTGGTGTTGCTGCAATAAATACAGGAAACAATTTGCTTTTTTTAATTACCTCCTTCCTTTTGGGTTTTATGGGAATCTCTGGTTTTTTTGGTAAAAATAACATAACAAGAGTTAAATGTGATATTGAATTTCCTAATGAGATTTATGCTAATAGTGAATGTCCAATTTCAATAAATTTAATAAATAAAAAAACATCTTATCCAGTTTTTCTAATCAAGGTAAAAATTTTTAATAAATCGACCCTTTTTCCTTTTTTTGAAAAAAATGATAAAAAACTTCTTAACATCAATTTACAAAAAAGAGGTAAATATATTTTAGATAAAATAGAAATTTCATCCCCTTTTCCATTCAACTTTTTTGTAAGATACTATGTTTTAAAAGAAAATATAGAATTTGTTGTCTTTCCTGAGCCAAAAAAAGGATTGACTGAGTACCTTTTTGATAAAAGAACTAAGAGAGGGGAGTTTGAGACAAATTTGAAAAAGGGATATGAAGACGAAATGATTTCAATAAAAGATTATATTTTAGGTACTCCTTTGAAATATGTTGACTGGAAAAGCACAGCAAAAACCGATAGTTTAAAGATAAAAGAACTTTCAAGTCTAATTGACAAACCAATAATTGTTGATTTTGATTCAATATTTATTAAAAATTTAGAAGATAAAATATCTTTAGTAACATTTTTTATTTTGGATTCAATAAAAAGAAATATCCCAGTGGGTCTTAAAATAAATAAAAAAATATATAAACCAGAAATTTCTTCATTTCATAAAATTAATATGTTAACCGAGCTTGCATTATATGAAAAAGTATAGTATTGAAAATGTTTTAAAAATTTTGAGTTATTTAATTGGCTTTGAGATTTTTTTATTCTCATTTAGAAATGTATCATTTTTATATTTATCAATTTCACTTATAATTTTTATTTTAGCAATATATAAAGATTTCATAAAATACTTTTCAATAAACAGAAATTTACTAAATTTTATCACCATCATTTTTATAGTTTTGATTTTTATGAGAATAACTTTGCAGGATATAATAACTCCTGCTCTTGAATCTCTTCTCGTTCTTTTATCTATTAAATTTATTGAAGATAAAGAGACAAGAGATTATTTACAAATTTTCCTGATTTCAATACTTATATTTGTAGGTACAACAATTTTTTCTTTTGAAATCTCTTTTATTATATATTTTTTAATATTTATTTTTCTTTTTAATCTTGCAATCGTTTTTTTAACATATTTCTCTCAGGATAAAAAACTCACTTTTAGTTTAAAAGAGATAACTAAAATTTCATATAAAACAACTCTCATTCCATTAATTTCAATTCCAATAACGATTTTTCTCTTTTTTGCATTACCAAGAACTCCTTATCCTTTTTTTAACTTTTCTGGATCTACTCTAACTGCAAGAAGTGGTTTTTCTGAAAATGTTAAACTTGGAACTGTATCTAATATACAGGAAGACAATTCAATAATTTTTAGAGCAAATATGGAAAAAATTGATGATGAGCATCTATATTGGAGAGGGATCACCTTAGAATATTTTGAAGGAGATGAATGGAGTGATATAGATACAGGTCCAATTGATAAAAAGACAAAAGTTGAGGGTGACACTATTTATCAAACAATTTACCTTGAACCATATAGTGGCACTTACTTTTTTGGTCTTGATAAACCAGTTAATGTTACTGGGAATAGAAATATATTTAAAAAAGATGATTTTACATTTTATACAAAAGATATTTTATCAAATAGAGTTAGATATGATGTGATATCAATTTTATCTGATACGATTGAGGAAAAAATTCCACAGAATTCATATTATCTTCAATTGCCAGAAAATATTTCTCAAGATATAAAAAATTTGAGTTTAAGCCTTCAAAGTGGAAATGAATTGGATACAGTTAAAAATGTTGAAAATTATTTGAAAAATGGTGATTATAGGTATTCACTTAAAAATCTACCAACTTCAAACAAACCTGTTGATGAATTTTTGTTCGATAAAAAACAAGGGAATTGTGAATATTTTGCAACATCTATGGCAATTATTTTAAGAGTCAATGGAATACCATCAAGAGTTGTTGCTGGATATAGAGGAGGAGTGTACAATGACCTTGGAAATTATTATATTTTAAGACAGAGTAATGCACATTTGTGGGTTGAAGCATATATAGATAATATTGGATGGATTAGATTTGATCCAACAACATCTCTATTAAGTGAGGAATTTATAAATAGTAGTAAAAAAATAAGTAAATTTTCACTATTTATAGATACCATTAATTATTACTACAATACATTGATAATTAACTATGATTTTGAAAAACAGATTAGTCTGTTTAACAAAATAAGAGAGGGTTTTAAAAAACCAGAGATAAAAATATCCATTAATTTAAAAAAACTATCAAATTTAATTCTTATTTTTCTTTTAGTAATTTTTCTACTTTTTTTTAGAGTTTTCTTTAAAAAAAGAAGCTATGAAGAAAAAATTTTAGCTATTTTTTATAAAAAAATGGAAAAATTGGGTTTTAAAAAGAAAAAAAGTGAAGGTCTTGAAGAGTTTTTACAAAAAATAGAAAATGGTAAAATCAAAGAATCACTCACAAATTTTGTTTTCAAATTTGAAGAGTTATATTACAAAGATAAAAAAATTGGAAAAGAAGATTACATAGCTCTCAAAAGAATCTTATCCGAGGTCAAATTATAAATTTTAAATAATAAATTGAAAAACAAATTAAGATAGAATCTGACTAAAAAAATTTTAACTTGACAGAATATT
>JAKPCM010000051.1 GCA_029553255.1 Caldisericota bacterium
AGATTTGGATATTGGTTTGTATAAATATGAATATAATCAAAATAAATTAATAAAAATTTTTAATAAGGATATATTAAATGAAATTTATGAAGCTTCTTTTAATCAAGATTGTATAAAAAGATCTTCAATTTTAATATTTATTTGTGCTGATTTTAATATTACAAAAAGAAGATATGGTGAAAGAGGCATTAGGTATGTTTACAATGAAGCAGGACACTCTTCTCAAAATATCTATTTAATGGCTACTGCATTGAATTTAGGAACAGTTGCTGTGGGGGCTTTTGATGATTTAAAAATAAAAAAATCAATTATTTTACTAACAAATGAGGATCCTATCTATATTATGCCAGTAGGAAATTATAATGAATAAAATTAATATAAAAATTGTGATGGATTAAGTTAATAGAAACATTTTGATTATAATGTCCTAAAAATCCTAAAGGAAAAATAATAAAATTAAAACTTATTTTAAGTTAAAGTTTTAAGTTAAAGATTAACTCTTTCGAGATAAAAATAAAAAATTTAAACAAAATGTATTTATTTAATTCAGGATTTTGATTTCGATGTTGTAATATTTTAAAAAAAATAAAAATTTTATTGTCTAATCTCAAACAGAAACTTTTTCTAAATAATTTTATTTATTGAATTGAAACTTTTTCAATAGAATTATGTTTATTATAGTAAGAGGTGGAAGATGAATAAAAAAACATTAGCATTAATTGGAGTAATATTAATACCACTAACAGTAGCAGCTACTGCAACTATATTTTTTCTTCATCCTTATAATCCAAAACAACCGCCAAAATCTGATGAAACTAATTGGTCTCATGAGGGAGTCCAAGAAGTTGTAGATGCCAACAATCAATTTGCATTAGAACTTTATACCAAATTAAGTAAAAATGGAAAAGAAAATATTTTTTATTCTCCTTATAGCATTTTTGCTGCTTTAGGAATGACTTATGAAGGCGCAAAAGGAGAGACAAAAGATGAAATAAAATCTGTTTTTCATTTTCCAGAAGATAGTATATTAAGACCAAATTTTGCCAGAATTTATAATGAAATTAACAAGAACGAAGAAGATTATGAATTGAGAACTGGAAATGCTCTATGGATACAAAAAGATTATCCTTTTCTTGAAGATTACATTAATATTGTCGAAAAATACTATGGTGGAAAAGCTTCAAATTTAGATTTTGTTAAAGAAGCAGAAAAATCCAGACAAACAATTAACAGTTTTATTGAGGAACAGACAAATGGAAAAATCAAAGATTTAATTCCAAAAGGAGTGCTCGATTCTTTAACAAGATTAGTTTTAACTAATGCAATATATTTTAAAGGGACTTGGCAGTGGGAATTTAATCCAAAAAATACAGAAGAGGTAGATTTCAAAATAACACCTACAAATATTGTGAAGGTTCCGATGATGTATATGAAGCCAGAAAAAGCAAAATTTAATTATGCTGATTTAGAAGATTTACAAATTTTGGAGCTTCCTTATAGAGGAGAAAAAATTTCTATGTTGATACTACTTCCAAAAGATAATATTGAAAACATACAACCTTTAACAATTAAAAAACTCAAAGAGTGGAAAAGCCAAATGAAAGAAGAAACTTTAGATGGAATCTATCTTCCAAAATTTGAATTTGATACAAAATATTTTATGAAAGAGATATTGAGTGATATGGGAATGCCTACTGCTTTTGAAATGGATGCAGATTTTTCTAGAATGGATGGAACAAAATCGCTTTACATAAAGGAGGTAATCCATCAAGCATATGTTAAAATTGATGAAGAAGGGACTGAAGCTGCTGCAGCAACTGGAGTTGTAATGGAACTAACATCTATAATGCCAAAAAATATATTTAATGCTGATCATCCATTCATATTTATTATTCAGCAAAAAGATACTGGAAACATTTTGTTCTTAGGAAGAGTAGATGATCCAACTAAATAAACTTTCTCAAAACTTTTTGTTTACCCACAACTTCTCAAAATTGAATATTATTTTATTCTACTACCTTCTCCTTTAACAGAAGTTTATGACTATATAATTCCTATATATAAATGGAAGTTAAATTACTATTTATAATAATTATTATTCTTGAAAGAACTTTTTGTAGATAGAATCCTTTTGAAGAAAAATAATATATAGTCATTTATAAAGATTAGGCATTTATTTAATAGAATTTTCTGAAATTCTTTATAAAAAAAATTTTTTATTATATTAGAAAATAAAGAACTTTTAAATCTATGAAAACGATTGAATTTTAATGACTGAAAATAAAAGTTAATAAAAAAGAAAAAAATTATTGACCCTATTTGTATTAGATGATAAAATAGTTTTGGAGGTTTTTATATGAGAGAATATGGAACAGTTAAGATAAAAAGAGGATTAGCTCAGATGCTTAAAGGCGGAGTTATTATGGATGTTACTAATGAAGAACAGGCAGTTATTGCTGAACAAGCTGGTGCTGTCGCAGTTATGGCTCTTGAAAGAGTACCTGCAGATATAAGAAAAGAAGGTGGAGTTGCAAGAATGGCAGATCCAGTTGTTATTGAGAAAATAAAAAAGGCAGTAACAATTCCAGTAATGGCAAAAGTTAGAATTGGTCATTTTGTTGAAGCTCAAATATTAGAGGCAATGGAAGTTGATTTTATCGATGAAAGTGAAGTTCTAACACCAGCTGATGAAGAGCACCATATTGATAAATGGAAGTTTAAAGTACCATTTGTTTGTGGAGCAAGAGATCTTGGAGAAGCTCTAAGAAGAATTAATGAGGGTGCGAGTATGATTAGAACAAAAGGAGAAGCAGGAACCGGAAATGTAGTTGAAGCAGTAAGACATATGAGAAAAATTATGGATGAAATTAGAAAGATCGTATCAATGTCAGAAGACGAATTATATAATGAAGCAAAAAATATTAATGCACCTTTTGAGCTTATTCTTGAAGTTAGAAATCTTGGAAAATTACCAGTTGTGAATTTTGCAGCAGGAGGAATAGCAACTCCAGCAGATGCTGCATTGATGATGCAACTCGGGGCTGATGGAGTTTTTGTTGGTTCAGGAATATTTAAGTCAAATAATCCTGAAAAAAGAGCAAGAGCAATAGTAGATGCTGTTACCTATTTTGATGACCCAAAGATTCTTTCTGAAATCTCAAAAGACCTTGGAGAACCAATGCAAGGTATAGATATAAAAACTCTATCTGATGAAGAAAAACTTCAAACAAGAGGTAATTAATGCAAGTTGGAGTTCTATCCCTACAAGGTTCATTTATTGAACATAAAAATATGTTAAATAAAATTCCTGGAGTTAATGGTCTTGAGGTAAAGAAAAAAGATGATTTGAAAAAAATAGATGGTTTAATAATACCTGGTGGTGAATCTACAACAATAGGAAAACTTCTTGAGAGATTTGACTTACTCAATCTATTAAAAAATATGATTTCAGATGGATTTCCAGTTTTTGGAACCTGCGCTGGTTTCATACTTTTATCAAAAAGAATTTATCAGGAAAATGATCAACCACTGTTAGGTATTTTTGATATAACTATAAAAAGAAATGCTTTTGGGACTCAAATTAATAGTATGGAAATTGATTTAAAGATAAAAAATTTTGAATTTCCTTATAAAGCTATTTTTATAAGGGCACCTGTTGTAAAAGAGATTGGAGATAGTGTTGAAGTTCTTGCTGAAGTTGATGAAGGACCTGTTTTTATTAAACAGGGAAATGTTCTTGGAGCATCTTTTCATCCTGAGTTAACAGATGATCTAAGAATTCATCAAATGTTTGTTGATATAATTAATAAAAGGAGGTAACAAATGTCAGGACATTCAAAATGGCATAATATACAAGGCAAAAAAAGTGTTGCTGATAAAAAAAGAGGAAAAATATTTTCCAAATTAATAAGAGAGATAACAATTGCTGCAAAACAAGGTGGAGGAGATCCTGAAATGAATCCAAGACTTAGACTTGCAATTGATAAAGCAAAAGAAGCAAATATGCCTTCTGATAATATTAAAAAAGCAATACTAAGAGGAACAGGAGAGTTAGAAGGAGAAAAATTTGAAGAGGTTGTCTATGAGGGATATGGTCCAGGAGGCGTAGCTTTATATGTAGAAGTTACAACTGATAATAAAAATAGAACTTCATCGGAAATGAGGAAAATTTTTTCTGAGCATGGTGGTAGTATAGGAGAAACTGGGTGTGTATCATGGATGTTTGAGAAAAAAGGAGAAATAAAGGTAGATCCAGGAACTTTATCTGATGATGAAGTTTTATTAATTGCAGCAGATGCTGGTGCAGAAGATGTGAAAAGAGATGGAGAAGATTTCTATGTATACACCTCTCCTGTTGATCTGTTTAAAATTAAAACTAAACTTGAAGAAAATGGAATAAAAATTATTTATTCAGAATTCACAATGATTCCAAAAAATAGTGTCAAAGTTGAAGGCGAAAAAGCAGAACAGTTATTAAAGCTTATCAATGATTTGGATGATCATGACGATGTTCAAAAAGTTTATGCTAACTTCGAAATTTCAGATGAAGAGATGGAAAGAATAGCTTTATCTTTGAAGTAATGTATGTTTTTGGAATTGATCCAGGTCTATCAAATCTCGGTTATGCAGTTTTAGAATATGAAAAAGAGATAAAACTCTTAGATTATGGTTTAATTGAAACTTCAAAAGAAAATATAGAAGGAGAAAGATTAAATATAATATTCAATGAACTTGATAATATTTATAAAAAACACAAACCAGAAATAACAGTAATTGAAAAACTATTTTTTAAGAAAAATGTAAAAACAGCAATCAAGATCGGAGAAGTTAGAGGAGTTATAATTTTACTATCATATATAAATAAATCTAAATTATTTGAGCTTTCTCCTTCAAGTGTAAAAATAAATTTTACGGGCTATGGTAAATCAAATAAAGAAAATATGAAAAAAATGGCAAAAATTCTTTACAATGTTGATTTAGAAGAAGACGACACTGTCGATGCCATTGCTCTTGCAACATCCTTCATCAATTTAAATTCATTTAATATAAAAAGTGATATCCTATCTTAATGGTAAAGTTTTAAAAAAGTTCAACGATTGTGTAATTTTTTTAACTAACTCAGGAATAGGTTTTAAAGTTATAACTCCTTACCCAGAAAATATAGAAAAAGAGGTATATATTTATCAGATTATTTCTGAAAAAGAAAATAGTTTATATGGCTTTAACAGTTATGAAGAGGTTGAGTTTTTTGAAAAACTATTAAAGATTCCACAAGTTGGTCCTAAATCAATTATTCAGATTTTAAAAACTTACAAATTAGAGGAGATTGAAAACAAAATAGCAAAAGGTGAGATACTTCTTGTAAAAGGAGTAAGAAAAAAAGTTTTAGATGATATCTATAAATATTTATCAAAAGAGAGAGAAGAGATATCAATAAGTGATAACAAAACAAAGGATTTAATTAAAATTCTTTTATCTTTAGGTTTTGAAAAAGATGATATATTTGAGACATTGAAAAAAATAGATGATAAAGAAAAAATTTCGATTGAAGATTATGTAAAAAAAGCATTAAGGATTTTAAAAAATGAGTGAAGATTTAAAAGATTTTAAACTCAGACCAGAATCACTATCTGAATACATTGGACAGGAAAAAGTTATTGAAAATTTAAAGGTATTTCTTGATGCTGCAAAAAAGAGGGACGAGGCACTTGATCATATTCTTCTTTATGGTCCTCCAGGGATTGGTAAGACAACCCTTGCTTATGTTATTGCAAAAGAGATGAATAAGGATTTAAAACAGATAACTGGGCCTGCATTGGAAAAACCAGGTGATATTGCTGCAATTCTAACATCTTTGAATAAAGGTTCAATATTTTTTATTGATGAGATTCATAGAATTCCTCACAGTGTAGAAGAGACATTGTATCCTGCTATGGAAGATTTTAAATTACACATTGTATATGGCAAAGGTCCATCTGCGAAAACTTTAACAATAAATCTTGAACCATTCACATTGATAGGTTCAACTACAAGAGCTGGAATGTTAACATCACCTTTAAGAGAAAGATTTGGAATTGTTTTTAAACTCGATTTTTATAATATTGACTCTCTCATTAAAATTATTTATAGAGCAGCAAAATATATGAAAATTGATATTGATGAGGAATGTGCAAAAGAGATAGCAAAAAGATCAAGAGGAACACCGAGAGTAGCAATAAGAATTCTAAAGAGAGTTAGAGATTTTTCTGAAATTAAAAATAGAGGAAGAATTGATACAAATATTCTTAAAGAGACATTTAAATCTCTTGGTATAGATGAGTATGGATTAAATTCACAGGATAGAAAGTTGGTTAGAATTTTAGTAGAAAAATTCAATGGGGGACCAACTGGAATTGATACACTTTCTGCAATTCTTGATGAGGATAGAGATACAATTGAAGATATATATGAACCATATCTTCTCCAAATCAACTTCATTGAAAGAACTCCAAGGGGGAGAGTTGCAACCGAAAATGCACACAAATATCTTGAAATGAAAAAAAGAAGACTTTTTTAGGATGGAAAAACTTTTACTTCACACCTGCTGTGCTCCTTGTTTAGTTTCAGTTATTGATTTTTTTAAAGAAAAATTTGAACTTTTTCTCTATTTTTATAATCCAAATATACATCCATATAAAGAGTATGAACAGAGATCGAAAAGTTTTAAAGAGTATGTAGAGAGGATAGGTTATAAATATATTATTGGAGAGTATGATTATAAAGATTATTTTTTTAATGTAAGTCAGGATATTGAAAATAGGTGCATTTTTTGTTATCAATTAAGATTGAACGAAACAGCAAAGATGGCAAAAGAACTGAAAATAAATAATTTTACAACAACTATGATTTATTCGATTTATCAAAATCATAGTTTAATTAAAAAAATTGGAGAAATTTTAAGTAAGGAGTATGATTTAAATTTTGTTTATTATGATTTAAGAAATAGGTATTTTGAGGATAAAAAAAGGATAGTTGAATTGGATTTATACAGACAAAAGTATTGTGGTTGTATTTTTTCAGAAATTGAAAGGTATGGAGTTATAAAAAATGAAAGATTTTGGTAAAATAATTATTATATTTGGTATAATTCTTTTATTGATTGGTATAATTTTTTATTTTTTTGACAAATTGCCTCTATTTAAACTCCCAGGAGATATTATCATAAAGAGAAAAAATTTTACTATCTATATTCCAATAGTATCAATGATAATTATTTCTATAATATTAACCATCATTTTAAATCTTATTTTTAGAAAATGAGAAAAATTATTTTATCAATTTTGATTCCTCTTTTTCTATTGTTCACCTTTGCTATGATAATAGGTTTTTCCAAAAATTATTATTATTATGAATTCGATAGGATTAAACCAGAATATGAGCTGAATATCGATTCAAAATTTATTAGATATGCAGCTCAAGTTATACCAGAATATCTAACAGGAAGAAGAGATAATCTTGAAGTCCCTGGTTTTAAAAACTTTTTCAATGAAAGAGAGATAATGCATATGGAAGATGTTAGAAATATTTTTAAATATCTTATTATTATAACAATTTCTATAGGAGTTATAATTTTTTTATTGATGAAGAAAAAAGATTTACCAAATATCTTTCTTTATTCATTTATTCCAATTCTCTTATTTTTAATTTTATATCTATTCGTACCGTTTGATAAACTTTTTATAAATTTTCATCTTATTTTATTTAGAAATGATTTATGGTTATTAAATCCTGAAACAGATAGATTGATAGTCCTTCTACCAGAAGATTTTTTTATAAGGTCTTTCCAAAAAATATTAATTTTTACCTCATTAACATTAATTTATCTTTTCTCAATATTTAACGTACTGGAGGTTAATTTTGAAAAAAGAGATAAATGATTTTCTATTTTTTATTGAGAATTTTAAATCTTGCTCTCCTCACACAATAAGAGCATATAAAAGAGATTTAATTGATTTTTATGAATATTTAAAATCTGAAAACTTAGATTATAAAAATATCACAAGAAATGACATAAGAGGTTTTCTTCAAAAACTGAGAGATAAAAATTTAACAAAAAAAACTATATCAAGAAAAATATCTGGTGTGAGAAGTTTTTATAGATTTCTATTAAAAGAGGAGTATATAGATAAAAACCCGCTACTAACTCTTGAATTACCAAAAGTTGAAAAAAAACTTCCGACTTTTTTAACAGAAGAAGAGGTTTTAAAATTAATTAATTCTCCTAATAAAAATAACGTTCTCGGACTAAGAGATTATCTAATATTAAAGATGTTATATTCCACTGGAATGAGAGTTTCTGAACTTGTGAGTTTAAGAATTTCTGAGCTGAACCTTGAAAAAGGGGAGGTTATCATAAAAGGTAAAGGAAGTAAAGAGAGGGTTGTTTTTTTACCTGAAGATATCATAAATGATATAAATTTTTATTTACAAAAAAGAAAGAAGAATTCAAATTATCTTTTTTTAAATAGAAAAGGGAAACTATTAACAGATAAAGGAGTTAGACTACTTGTTGAAAAATATGCAAAAAGGGTTATCCCTTATAAAAAAGTCACACCTCATACTCTTAGACACACTTTTGCTACACATCTACTCACAAATGGTGCTGACTTAAGAAGTGTTCAAGAACTACTCGGTCATACAAAACTTTCAACAACTCAAATTTATACGCATCTTACAAGAGAAAATTTGAAAAAAGTTTATGAAAATTTTCATCCACATTCTCAAAAAAATCAAAATAACAACTCTAAGGATACTTAATTTTCTCTTTTTCAAAAAGAATTTTTCCAATTCTATCTTTCAAGATATCAATATTTGTTTTATTAAGGGCAGATATTAATATTGAATCCTTATCTTCATTTATAATTCTATCAATTTGATAATCATTTAACAGATCAATTTTATTATAAACATTTATGATTTTTATATCTCTATCCAATATTTCATTTAAAATTTCTCTAACTGTAGATATATGCTTTTTATATGAATTAGAAGAAGCATCAACAAGATGTATTATCAAATCAGAATAATTTATCTCCTCAAGAGTTGATTTGAATGATGATATTAAAATTGGTGGTAATTTTTGAATAAAACCTACTGTATCAATAAATAAAATCTCCTTTTCATACTCTTTAAGATATGATTTTCTAACAAGAGTATCTAAGGTTGCAAATAACATATCTTCTGTGTATGTTTCCTCTACTGTTAGTGCATTAAAAAGTGTGCTCTTTCCAGAATTTGTGTAACCTACAATTGATACAATAGGTATTTTATTTTTTTCTCTTAATTTTCTTCTAATTTCTCTTCTTTTAGCTATTTCTTCCAACTCTTTTTGAAGAGAATTTATCTTTTTCTCAATATTTCTTCTTTTAAGTTCAATTATTTTTTCACCTCTTCCTGCTCTTATACCTGTTATGCCCATTTGTTGATCTAAACTTTTTCCTATTCCAATTATTGCTGGAAGTTCTGTTTTTAATCTTGCAAGTTCAACCTGAACTTTAGCTTCTTTTGTTTTTGCTCTTTTCTCAAAAATTTCAATTATAAGATGGGGTCTATCTAAAATGAAGAGATTAGAAAATTCTGATATATTTTTTATCTGTGAATATGAAAGTGTCTCATCAAATATTAAATATCTTGCACCCGACCCTCTTGCATATGCTACAATCTCCTCAAGCGCTCCTTTACCAATATAAAATTTTGGATTAATTTCCCTCACTCTTTTTAAAATTTTATTTACTACTTCAAAGCCTAAGGTTTTAGCAAGTAGTTCTAATTCATCCAATGTCTCTTCTGGGAAATATTCACTATTTTTTTCTTCAATGAAACCTATTAATATTGCTCTATTATTAAAATATTTTAACCTATCCATAAAAATAGATAAACTAATTGGTTTATTATAGGACCTAATAATCTACTTATAACTCCAAGGAAAAGTAAAATTATTAAAATCAATGAACCATAAATATCAATTTTTTGATTTTTTAATATATCTTGTGGATATTTTGAAATTAAACTGAATAAAATTTTAGAACCATCAAGAGGAGGTATTGGTATTAAATTGAAAATTGCAAGAACAATATTAATTATCACTCCATATTGAACAAAAACATTAAGGTATGAAGCGGATAAAGCTGGCGATGGAAAAATTATAAATTTAAAAATCAATCCAAAGATAAAAGCAAGAACAATATTAGCTAATGGACCAGCAAGAGATGTTATTATTAAATCTCTTCTGATTTTTTTAAATCTATAAAAATTTATTGGGACAGGTTTAGCCCATCCAAAAGCTATACTGAAATTTGTAGAAATTAATAATAATATTGGTAAAATGATAGTTCCAAAAATATCAATATGTTTTAATGGATCAAGTGTCAATCTACCATACTCTTTTGGTGTATCATCTCCAAGTTTATAGGCTGCATATCCATGAAAAAATTCATGAAAAACTATTGCAATTATAATCGCTGGAAATGTAAATAGAACCTTTAGAATGTTATTTAACAACATACTTTTTACCTTCCTTTCCAAAATTTTCAATAACAAAATTTACTTCATCTTCTAAGGTATGAAGATTTCCATTTAAAACCTCTTCTTTTACTTTTTCAAAAATATATTTAAAATCTCTTGATGGTTCAAAACCCATTGATATCAAATCTTTACCTTTTAATTTAATTTTGATATCTGATAATTTAAAAATAAACTCTCTAATTTTTTCCTTTTCTTCATCTTCAGATTTATATAATAGATATATCAACTCTTCTAAACTCAAATTTTTCAAACAGTTAAATACCTCATATTTTGATGAACACTTTTTTAGCTCTTCAATTTTATCTAAATAAAAATTTTCATTTTTAATAAAATCTTTCTTTAAATTCCATCTCTCTATTATCTCTTTTCTATTATAATCATGCAGTTCACTTATCAACATAAAAAATAGAATTGAATCTAAATCATAAGCTATATTATTTTTATTTAATTCAGGAATAATATTCAAAGAAAATTCAATTTTTTGGATTGTTTCATTTGTTAATAATAATTTTCTATGTATGAGTTTTAATCCTCCTAAACTTTTCAACAATTTCAATCCTTTTAGAGCAATTTTTTCATCATTAAGAATTGTGAAAAGCTCCTCTTTTATTCTCGTATTTTTTGCGTCTGTAAAAAGTCCTGTTTTTATTGTATTTTTTATTAAATTTTTGGTCTCTTTTTCAATTTTGAAATTTAATTTCACTGAATATCTTACTGCTCTCAATATTCTTGTTGGATCATCAATAAAGCTTAAATTATGTAAAACTCTAATTTTTTTCTCTTCTAAATCCTTAAATCCATTTAAAAGATCGATTAAATTTCCAAAACAGTTTTTATTGATACAAATTGCAAGAGTATTTATTGTAAAATCTCTTCTTAATAAATCATCTTTTATATTTCCATCCATTTCAACTCTTGGTAAAGATGCTGGTTCTTTATAGTATTCTCTTCTTGATGAAGCTATATCAATTCTTAAATCATCGATATTTAATGTTGCAGTTTTAAAATCAGGATAGATATGGATGTTTGTTTTTAAAATCTTTTTAAGCTTTTGTGAAAATAATATTGAATCACCTTCAATAACTATATCAATATCTTTTGATTCCAAATTCAATAGAGTATCTCTTACAAATCCACCAACGAGGTATGCATTTATTTTCATCTCATCAGCAACTCTTCCGATTTTTTTTATTAAAGATAGTGTCTTATATGATAAGTTGTTTTCGAGTATTTTATTTATTTTAGATGCCTCAACTTTATAAGGTTCTATTATTTCGTTTTTTAAATAGATCCCTCTTAAAATATCACTTCTTGTGATTATTCCAACAACTTTTCCTTTAACTACAACTGGAATCCTACCTATATTTTTTTCTACCATTATTTTTTCTATATCTTCAAGAGAAGTATCAGGAGTAACAAAAATAAATTTCTCAATCATAAAATCCTTCACTTTAAAATTTGTCAATCCTAAAAGCTCAACCTTAGAAATTTCTGATCTTGTTATTATTCCTATTATTTTTCCATTTTTTGTAACTGGCAAGCCTGAAAAATTAAATCTTAACATAATATTTTTTGCTTCTTCAAGGCTACTATCAATATCAATAGTTCTTACAGGAGTACTCATTATATCTTTTGCATAAATTTTAATCTTGACATTATTTTTTATCAATTTAATCAATTTATTATATACATTAGTTTTCTTTAAAGTATCAAAATTTGCAGATGCAGCTGTCTTATGTCCTCCTCCACCAAAAAATGATAATATTTTTTTCACATTTATATCTTCTGTTCTACTTCTACCTATTATTATTGTTTTTTTATCTAAAATTAATATTGAAAAAATTGCTTCAAGGTCGAAAAGTTCAAGTACTTTATGAACCAAGAAGCCAACCCCTTCTGTATATTCACATATCTTTACCATAGAAATTCCTATTTTATAACCATTTATTTCAACAACTTTAAGGTTGGCTAATATTTTTTCAAATATCTTTTTTTGAGTATCAGTTAGATATGTTATTAGATATTTATGAACAATTTTAAGGTCAACATTAAAATTAAAGATAAAAGATAGTGCCTCAATATCATATGGTTTGGTTGTTATAAATAATAAATTTCCTGTATCTTCATAAATTCCAAGTGCAAATAGAGATGCTTCAAGTGGTTTTATATCGATATTTTTTTTCTTAATCATATGAGTAAGGATTGAAATAGTTGCGCCAACCTCTTTTACTATTCTCTTAGCGTTTATTTTTACCTCTTCATCAGGATAATGGTGGTCAATTATCAATACTTTTGGATGATTTTCGATAAATTCTTTCAATCCTGTCACTCTATCTGGATATTGAGTATCAACCATAATTACTCTATCAATTTTAGATAAATCAATATCTTTTAAATTTTTTAAATTTTCAAAGAGACTTCCATAAAGAGAAAAGAAAGAGTAAACTGATGAAGAAAAAGATGGAATCAAACAAATTGAATTAGGAAAAATTTTCCCAGCGAGTACTAAAGAAGCAAGTGCATCAAAATCTGCGGTTGAATGAGTTACTATTAAATTCACAATTTAATTATATCAGATATAGATTTTATTTTAATCCTCTATTTTTATTTTCAGTTCTTTAAGTTGGTCTTTAGATACTTCACTTGGTGCATTTGTTAAAGGACAGGTTCCTTTTTGAGTTTTTGGAAAAGGTATAACATCTCTTAAACTATTTCCATTTATAAAAAGCATAACAATTCTATCAAGTCCAAGAGCAATCCCACCGTGAATTGGTGTTCCATATTTAAGAGCATTTATAAAAAAATCAAACCTATCTTCAACTTCTTTTTCAGAATATCCAAGAATGTTGAAGATTTTCTTTTGAAGCTCAATATTATCTATTCTGATACTACCACCGCCAATTTCAAATCCATCCATAACTATATCATAGGATCTCGAAAAAACTTTTGATGGATCTTTATCAAGGAGTTCTATATCTTCAGATTTTGGAGATGTGAATGGATGGTGTCTTGAATCCCACCTATTTTCCTCTTTATTCCATTCAAATAAAGGAAAGTCTGTAATCCATAACAATTTATGTTTGTTCAAATCGATTAAATTATATTTTTTTGCTAAATCTATTCTAATTTTTCCTAACTTTTCAAGGAAGGTTTCTCCACTTCCAATGAAAAATAAAATAGTGTCATTACTTTCAGCTATTTCTTTTAATTTATTTAATTCATCTTCATTAATATAGTTGTTTAATGGAGAGCTTATCTTTTTTTCAATGTTAAGAGCAATCAAACCAGGGATTCCATTTTCTTTTACCAAATTTTCAATTTCATCTTTTTCTTTTCTTGAAATTATTACATTTTTGATTAAAAAACCTTTAATTCTTTCATTTTTTTCAATGTTACTTTTAAAAAGTGAAAAATCACTATGTTTAAATATATCTGTAAAATCATTTATCTCTAAGGAGAATCTTAAATCTGGTTTATCTGTACCAAATTTCTCCATTGCATCGAAATATTTCATTCTCATCAATGGTATCTCAATATCAATATTCAATACATCTTTAAACAATTTCTTGAACAATCTATCTGTTAAATTCATAATATTTTCTTCATCTACAAAAGACATTTCAACATCGATTTGGGTGAATTCTGGCTGTCTATCAGCCCTTAAATCCTCATCTCTAAAGCATCTTGCAATTTGATAATACTTATCTAATCCAGAAATCATTAAAATTTGTTTGAAGAGTTGAGGAGACTGAGGAAGGGCATAAAATTTTCCTGGATTTATCCTTGATGGTACCAAAAAATCTCTTGCTCCTTCAGGTGTACTTTTTGTAAGAATAGGAGTTTCGATTTCCCAAAAACCCTCACTATTTAAAAATTCTCTTACCGAAGTTGAAATTTTGAATCTCGTATAGAGATTCTTTTTCATCTCTTCTCCTCTAAAATCTAAGAATCTATATTTTAATCTTAAAATTTCGTTTATCTCCCCTTCACTATCAATCTCAAATGGTAAAGGAAGAGATTCATTTATAATTTCAAGCTCTTTACAGTTAATTTCTATTTTTCCAGTTTTTATATTTTCATTTATGTTTTCTTTTGGTCTTTCTCTAACATCTCCAGTTACTTTAACTACCCATTCATTTCCAATTTTTTTTGCTATTTCAAAAATCTCTTTTTGATTAGAATCTACAACAACTTGAACAAAACCAGATCTATCTCTAACTTCAAAGAAAATTAGACCACCAAGATTTCTAATTGTTTTAATCCAACCATAGATAGTTAAATTTTTACCGATATTTTCTTCTGTTATTTCACCACAATATTTTCTTTTTACCATTAGAAGCCTCCATAATTATTAAGGAAATTTGATAAATTTTCAATTTTAATTAACTGCTGCTCCTCTTTTTTTAAATCTTTAAAAATTAAAAAACCATTTTTTAATTCATCTCCACCATAAATTATCATATAGTTTATGTTCATTTTAAGTGCATTTGAAATTGATGTTTTTATATTCTTAAAATTATATGGAAAATAGACTGAAAAATCAGATTTTCCTAAATATATGTAAAATTTGAAGGTTTCTTCAAAATATTCTTTTGATAATGGAGAGATAAAAATTATATTTTTTTCATTTTTAGGTAATAAATTTTTAGTTTCAAGAATCATAATTAATCTTTCAACACCCATAGCAAAACCAACTCCTGGTACTCTATCTCCACCTAAATATTCACTTAAATAATCATATCTTCCGCCACCAAGAACAGCATTTTGAGCTCCTAAATCACTTGAAAAAACTTCAAAGACAGTTCTGTTATAATAATCAAGACCTCTGACAAGCCTATTGTTTATTTCATATTTTATCTTTAAATCATCAAGCATTGATAATATCTTTTCAAAATGATTTTTACTTTCATTTGATAGATAATCAATAATTTTCGGAGCATCTTTTGTAACATTAATACAGCTCTCTTTTTTACAATCTAAAACCCTCAATGGATTTTTTTCTAATCTTTTTTTACAATCATCACAGAGTTCTGAATATCTTGTTCTTAAAAAGGATTTTAATTTCTCTTTATAAACATTTCTTTCTTCAATATCTCCAATTGAATTTAATGAAACTGATAAATCTTTTAATCCTAATGATTCTAAAATCTGTAGTGATATAGATATAACCTCAACATCAAGTTCAGGTTTTTCATCTCCAAGTGCTTCAATTCCAAAGTGAAAAAATTGTCTGAATCTACCCTTTTGAGGTCTCTCATATCTAAACATAGGACCAAAATAAAAAAATTTAGCAGGTTGTGTTAATGTTTTTAAATTATTTTCTAAATATGCTCTTACAGTTTGTGCCGTTCCTTCAGGTCTTAATGATAACTTCCTTCCACTTTTATCAAAAAATGTGTACATCTCTTTTTCAACAATATCTGTATCCTCGCCTACTGTTCTTTCAAAAACTTCAGAATGTTCAAAAATTGGAAGAATTATCTCTTCATAACTAAAATTTTCAACAATTTTTATTATTTTATCTATAATAACTCTTATACTTTTACTCTTATCTGGTAAAATATCAGGTGCACCTTTTGGCCCTTTAATCATTTTTTATCACCTTTATAAATTTTCTTTTACCAACTTTAATAATGACTTCTTTATCTATCTTTACTTTAAGAGAGGAATCTGAAAATCTTTCATTATTCACATATATTCCACCTTGCTCAAAAATTCTTCTTCCCTCGCTCTTTGATGAAACTATATTTTTCTCTTTTAAAAAATCAATCAAATTTATCTCATCTGAATCAACAAAAAAGGTCTCAACCTCTTCTGGAATCTCTTTTTTACTGAAAACTTTAATAAAATCTTCCTCTTCTTTATCAGCTGCCTCTTTTGAGTGATATCTCGCTACAATCTCTTTTGCAAGTCTTAATTTATATTTCATTGGATTTTCACCCTCTTCCATTTTTATCTTATACTCTTCTATTTCTTTAGGAGAAATATCAGTCAATAATTCAAAATATTCGATTATAAGATGATCTGGAATGCTCATTATCTTTCCAAACATCTCTTTAGGATTTTCATTTATTCCAATATAGTTTCCTAAACTTTTACCCATTCTCTTCTCACCATCAATGCCTCTTAAGATTGGCATTAATATCGCTATTTGTTCTTCTTTTCCAAGCTCTTTCTGTAACTCCCTCCCACATAAAAGATTGAATTTTTGATCACTTCCACCTAACTCAATGTCGGCATCTATTACTATAGAATCATAAGCTTGCATAACTGGATAAAAAAATTCATGAAGATAAATTGGACTTCCACTTTTATATCTATTAAAAAAATCGTCTCTTTCTAAGATTCTTGCAATAGTAAAATGCGAAGAGAGAGAAACTAAATCTTTTAAAGTTAGATTCAATAACCAATCACCATTAAATCTAATTATAGTCTTTTCTTTATCAAGAATTTTAAAGGCTTGTTCACTATAATATTTTGCATTTCTTTCAATTTCATCTATAGTTAATAAACTTCTTGTTTTATCTCTTCCAGATGGATCTCCAATTACTGCTGTTCCGCTACCGATAATCAAGATTATTTGATGACCTAAAATCTGAAAATCTCTTAATTTATTTAAAACAACAGTATGACCTAAATGTATATCAGGAGAAGTAGGGTCAACTCCAAGTTTAACATTTAAAGGCCTTCCCTTTTTTAATTTTTCAATTAATTCATCCTCATTAATGATCTCGAGAGTTCTTTTTTTTATAATTTTAAGTTGCTCATCAATAGAAAGCATAAAATCTCCTAAAAATTAAAAATATATTATATCATTTTACAACCTTTTCAATAATTTAACATACTATATTCTTTATCCAAAAAGATTTTTCAATTTCCCAAATTCAGTAATTACATTTTTAATAAATCTTCAATTTCTTAAAAATCTTTTTTTATTTAATTAATTTTACTATATAAATAAATAGTTGATAAATAAAAGAGTGTATTTTATGTTAAAATAATTTAGTAATATGAAAAAGAGAGTTGGTTTATTTTTTGGATCAAAATCTGTAGAACATGAGATATCTATAATCACAGCGATGCAGGTTTTAAATGCAATTGATAAAGAAAAGTATGAGGTTATACCAATTTACATAGATAAAAGAGGTGAATTTTTTACAGGGAATTATTTAAAAGAGATAAATAATTTTAAAAACCTGTCTTTGATACCAAAAAATTCACAAAAAATAATAAATTTGAAACTGAATGTTAAAAACAAAATGATTTTTGAAACAGAATCAATTTTCAATAAAAAAATAGAAATTGATATAGCATTCAGTACAATACATGGAACTTATGGAGAAGATGGCAAAATTCAAGGGATTTTTGAAATGTTAAATATTCCTTATGTTGGAGCAGATGTAACATCTTCTGCCTTAGGAATGGATAAGGTTCTTATGAAAGAAATTTTTAAAACAAATGACTTGCCAATAGTAAATCATTTATGGATTAAAAGAGATGAGTGGGAAAATAAAAAGGATGAAATAATAAAAAGTATTGAAGAAAAAATTAAATATCCTTTATTTGTTAAACCGGCAAATCTTGGTTCAAGTATTGGAATAACAAAGGCTTATGATAAAGAAAATTTAATTAATGGAGTTGAAATAGCAAAATTTTATGATAAAAAAATTATCTTTGAAGAATCAATCGAAAATTTAAAAGAAATAAATTGTTCTGTTTTAGGAAATGATGAACCAATTGCTTCAGTATGCGAAGAGGTAAAATCGAATAAAGATTTTTTAGATTATGAATCAAAATATAAATCAAAACCAAAACAAGAGCAAATTCTAAAAAAATATGGTCATACTATTCCTGCCAATATCTCAGACATAAAAACTAAAGAGATTCAAGAGTTAGCAATTAAAGCTTTTAAGGCAATAGATTGTAAAGGAATAGCAAGAATAGATTTTTTAATGGATAAAACAACTGAAAAAGTTTATGTTAATGAAATCAACACGATGCCAGGTGCAATATCTTTTTATCTATGGGAGGCATCAGGAATACCATTCCCAAATTTAATTGATAATCTTATAAATCTTGCTTATGAAATATATGATGATAAAAATAAAAATATAACATCAATTGATAGTGATGTTCTTTTACAAGATATAAAGGGAGTTAAAAGGATATAAAAATTAGATGTTTGTTGAAATTGATGGGTTGAAAATCTTTTATAATATTGAAGGAGATGGTGATCCAGTAATTTTATTACATGGATGGGGAGCAAATTCAGATTCTCTGTTTCCAATATCTAATTATCTAAAAAAAATTTATCAAACTATTTCATTAGATTTACCAGGTTTCGGAAAAAGTGATATACCTTTAAATTCATTTAGTGGCGATGATTATAAAAATATTGTTTTAAAATTTATAAGCCTCTTAAATTTAAAAAATTATGTGATTATCGGTCACTCATTTGGTGGAAGAATAGCTATAAGAATTGCAAAAGAAAATCCTGATGAATTAAAAGGTTTAATATTAATAGACAGTGCTGGAATTAGAGAAAAGAAAACAAAAAAACAGAAAATAAGTGAAAGTACATTCAAATTTTTGAAAAAAATAACAACAAAATTATTTAAGGGAGAGAGTAGGGAAAAAATTTTGGATAAATTGAGAAATATTTTTGGTTCAACTGATTATAAATCGCAAAAAGGTGTTATGAGAGATACTCTTGTAAAAGTTGTTAATGAGGATTTAACCTCATTTTTAAGAGAGATAAAGGTAAAAACATTAATCATATGGGGTGAAAAAGATAAAGAACTATCTGTTAAACATGCTTATATTATGAATGAATTAATTCCAAATTCTAAACTCATCATTCTAAAAAATTGTGGACATTTTCCCTATCTCGATAACTTACCAAAAGTTTTATCTGCTATAGAATCTTTTTTAGAGGAGATATATGGAAGTAGTTAACTTAATATTGAATTTCATTTTTATAACGATATCCTTTTTTATATTTTTAATTAATTTATTGTGGTATCTTCAGGCATTACAAATCTTAGAATATTTCAACATTAAATTTTTAAGATGGATAAAGAGAAACTATATATCAATTTTTTTAAAAAATTATCTACTCCTTTTAATAATTCTTATAAATTTCATTTCTATTTTTATATCTAAAAACAATTTTTTTAACTATTTTCTAAAAATCCTTTCAATATTATTACTTCTTATAGTTTTATTATTAAATTATAAAATATATAAAAAAAGAAAAAAATTATCAAAAAAGGGGCTGGTCTTTACAAAAAGGTTAAGTAGAATTTTATATTTAAATGTCGCTTTTTTTGTCTTATTCATCTTTTTGATATATCTATTTATTCCAGATTATATTTATCTATCAATACCAATCTATCTATACATTCTTCCAATAATTGTTCTTTTATTAAATATAATTATCTTACCTTTTGAAAAATTGATAAATAAATACTATTTTAATGATGCTATAAAAAAAATAGAGAAGTTAAAACCTTTTATCATTGCTATAACAGGAAGTTATGGAAAAACAAGCACAAAATTTTTTATCAATCAAATGTTAAAGAAAAAATTTGACACCTTTATGACTCCAGAAAGTTATAACACTGCAATGGGAATAACAAAGGTGATAAGAAACGATTTAAAAGAGAATGATAAAATTTTTATTGTTGAACTTGCAGAAAATGAGGTTGGCGGTTTTAAAAGATTATTAAAATTAATTAAACCTAATATTTCAATTGTTACATCAGTTGGAATTCAACATCTCGAAGAGTTTGGTAATGTAGAAAAAATATATAAAGAGATAGATTATTTTATCAACTATTCAATTAATTATGAAGATTGTGAATTGGTTGTGTTGAATGGAGATGATGAGTTTTTATCAAAATATTCTGATGAAAAAATTAAAAAATGTTCTATTGAAAAAGAGTTAGATTTTTATGGGGAAATAGTTGAAACAAACTTATCTGGTTCAAAATTTAAACTGTTTTATAAAGATGAAGAGATTTTTTGTGAAACAAAAATAATTGGAAAGGAAAATTTAAGAAATATATTAATTGCATCTTATGTTTCTTATAATATGGGGCTTCCCTTAGATGAAATTTCAGAATTTATAAAAAATCTTGAACCACCTCCTCACAGATTGAATGTTATAGATAGAGGAAATATTTTAGTTATAGATGATGCATACAACTCAAATCCAATTGGGGCAAGAATGGCAATAGATTTATTATCAACATATAATAAAGGAAGAAAAATTATAATAACACCTGGTTTTATAGATTTAGGAAAAAAAGAGTTTGAGGAAAATAAAAAACTTGGAGAATATATGATAGATAAAGTTGACTATGTTTTTCTTGTTGGTGGCAAAAGAACAAAACCAATTTATGAGGGTTTAATAGAAAAAAATTTTATAAAAGAAAATGTTTTTATTTTTAAAAATTTTTATGAGGCAAATGAATTCTTAAAAAAATTTTTAAAACCTTTTGATGCTATACTTTTTGAAAATGATTTACCTGAAATCTTTGAAGAAATTTAAAAAAATGATATAATATCTTTTGGAGGTCAAAGAGTTATGCTCTTTGAAAATTTTAAAAACCTTAAAAATTTTAATAAGGAGGTAAAAAAATGACTGCTTTAATAGCATTAGTTGGGGCAGCATTTTATTTATTTTTTTATTTTGTTTATGGTAAAAGGTTAGAAAAAGAAGTAGTAAAAGCAGACCCGAATAGACCTACGCCAGCAGTCAAATTAAGAGACAATATTGACTATGTGCCTGCAAAGCCATTTGTTTTGTATGGGCACCATTTCGCTTCAATTGCTGGTGCAGGCCCAATAACAGGTCCTGCTATAGCTATGGCATGGGGTTGGTTACCTGGACTTTTATGGGTTTGGCTTGGTAATCTTTTTATTGGTAGTGTTCATGATTACCTTGCTTTAATGGCATCTGTTAGATATGATGGAAAATCAATTCAATGGGTCTCGGGAAAATTGATGTCAGCAAGAACAAAATACACATTTGAAATTTTTATCTATTTTACTCTTCTTTTAATAATAGCTGCCTTTATGGGAGTATTTACAGGACTTGCAACAACAAATGCATCAATAGGAACAGCATCAGTTTTATTTATCATAGTTGCATTAATCGAAGGAGTTCTTCTTTATAGGACAAAACTTTCATTCACAGTTTCATCAATAATTGGTGTCATACTATTAGTACTTAGTATATATATTGGATATGCCTTTCCTTTTATCAAAATAACAAATGCACACACTTGGTATATTGTTTTAGCAATTTATTCTGTTTTTGCTTCATCTCTTCCGGTCTGGATACTTTTACAGCCAAGAGATTATCTTAATGCTTATATTTTATGGGCTGGTTTAATATTAGGTCTTGTTGCTGCAATTTTTGCATTCAAAGGGTTTAATTGGCCAACATTTACAATATTTAGTGCAGTAACAGTTGGAGGAAAACCATCACCATTCTGGCCAACAGTTCCACTTGTTATTGCTTGCGGTGCTTTGTCTGGTTTCCACTCTCTTGTTGCGACAGGTACAACTTCTAAACAGCTTGATAATGAGTTATCTGGACTTTTTATTGGTTATGGAAGTATGTTTACAGAAGGTTTCTTAGCAACCTTGGTTATTACTTCAATTGCAGCATTTGGTATGCAAGTTTTCCAAGGTGCTGCTGGAAAACTAACAGATCTTAAAATTGATTTAAATCTTTTAATGACAGATAAAACATATCTTGCAAATAAATATGCTGCAGCATCAAATAGTGTAGGTGGTGCTGTAGGTATATTTACAAAATCATTTGGTAAAATGTCAACATCAGTTGGACTTCCAGAAAATATTGGTACAACCTTTGCTGGATTGTGGGTATCAGCATTTGTATTAACAACTCTTGATACAGCAGTAAGACTTGCAAGATATGCTTGGAGTGAAATTTGGGAACCTGTTAAAAGGGTTAGTGAGGGATTTTATAAGTTTATTGCTAATCTATGGGTAGCTTCAATCATTGCTGATGGTTTAGCACTTCTTTTAATCTGGTGGGGTAGTTATAATATTCTTTGGCCAGGATTTGCTGGTGCAAACCAATTACTTGCAGCAATTGCGATGATAACAGCAGCAATCTGGGTTAAAAGAGTCCAAAAAGCAAAACCTAGTTGGCAAATGGCAGTTCTTATCCCTGCTCTATTCTTATGGATAACAGTTACAATAGGATTGATATGGTATCTATTTGTTGTTGTTCCAGGAATTGCAGTTGCATTTAATAAATATATGCTTGGTGGTTTTACAGTAATAATGTTAATTCTAAACTTCATACTTGTTGGTGATTTTATAAGTGGATGGAGAAAAGGTCCATTACCTGAAGCTGAGACTAAATAAAAATTTATGAAAAAACTCTTTGACCTCCTTAAAAAAATATTCAAAGGATTAGATATAGGTTTAAGGGAGGTTTCGACCTCCCTTATAGAAAAAGAGTTAGAAGAAACTGAAAATGTTTTCGCACTGCTTACAATGGGTGCTTTTGCAGGAATTCCATCTCCACCAACTGGCATTATTTTAAGAATTTTACCTTATATGCAAAGGGAAATTTATGTAATGATTGCAAGAAGCAAAAATATTGATGATGCTCTTGCTGAAATAGTTGGAATATTTAGTATAGAATAAAGACATTTTATGGATATCTATTTTTTTCTTGGTAAAGGGGGGACTGGAAAAACAACAATTTCAGCAAGTTTTAGCGTAGGTTTATCACATTACAATAAAGACAGTAATTTTTTGATTGCTTCACTTGATCCTGCTCATAATCTTGGAGATGCATTTAACATTGAACTATCAAATAAGATAAAAAAATTAACAGAAAATCTATCCGCGATTGAAGTTGATTTGGAAAAAATGATTAAAGAATACTTGAATGACCTTTCAACAAATTTAAAATATACATATAAATATCTTACAAGTTTCAACCTTGATAAATATTTTGACGTTTTAAGATATTCTCCTGGAATAGAAGAGAATGCTGTTCTTGAATCAATCAAAAAATTTTTAAAAATGAATGAATTTGATGCATTAATTTTTGATACTCCTCCAACTGGGATAACAACAAGAGTTCTTGCACTGCCAAAATTAACTTTAATATGGACAAAAAGATTGATGGATATAAGAAGAAAAATTCTTGATAGAAGGAAAATGATTGAAAATGTTAAAGGGAAGACTGAAGCTATCATAGGTGATGAGGTTATAACATTAACAGCGGATGAGAAAGAAGATCAAATAATGATAGAACTTGCAAATTATAGTAAAGAGATGGAAGATTTAATGAAACTTTTTCAATCTGATTTAACAAAAATAAATATAGTAACTATGCCGGAAGATTTGGCTCTTTTTGAAACAAAGAGGATTATTGAATCATTGAATAAGTTTAATATAAAAACGAATAAAATATACTTAAATAAATATTTGATTTTTGATAACCCTCCAGAAGTTATTAAAGGAAAAATTATTGAACAGGATAGAGTGATTGAGAAGATGAGAGAGGAGATAAAAAATATCAGTATTAAAGATATTCCACTCCTCTCACAATCGCCAAGAGGTATTGAAGATTTACTAAAATTTTATGATAATTATATATTAGAATGAAAACAAAAGGTGATGAAGATTTAATTAAAAGAATTAAAAAAATTTTATCAAAAATTCAAGAGCCAACAACTGGTCTTGATTTAATCACTGGTGATTTTATTCAGGAGATTGAAATCGATTTTACAAGAATAATTATAAGATTAAAAAGGTTATATCCAGAATATTTTTCACCAAGTTATATATTTATTTCAACATATCTTATGAATTCTCTTGCAAAAAAAATTGTTGATTTATTAAATAAGGAAGGTTTTACAGAAGTAATAGTCTTAAGTGGAAAGGAAGATTTTTAAATGTCACAAGGAGAAATAATTTTAATTATCCTCATTATTGGAGGAGTTGTATCTTTACAATTTTTTCAAGGTAGAAAGTTAAATGTTGCCTTGATGAGATATTACATTAGAGGATTTGAAAATAATTTAAAACCAAAAGACCAATTATATACCTGGATAGGTGGATATGTTGGTTTTAAAGTCCAATATGAAATAGATGATGATTTCATAAAACAAATAGAGATGTCTTTGACTCTACTTCCAAGACAAAGTTTATTGTATTTACCAATATCTTTAATCACAAGAAGACATGATAGACTGTATGTAATAATAAGATTAAAGCAGAAGTTGGGTTATGATGCTCATATTATCAAAACTAACTTTTATTTCCCTGGACCTCCATTAGAAGATATAAAAACTTACAAAAAAGAAATTGTAAATCATGATAATAATAAATTTTATATTTTTTATAAAAATAAAGATGATATTGGAGCTCTTGAAAAATTAGTAAAAAGATCAATGGATTTTAAAAACATAAAACATATCGGATATACAAGAGAAACAAATGTAATTTTCTTACTTTTAAAACCAGATCCAAATAAAACTCCAACAGATCTAAAAAAACTTGTTAATAATTTACAAGCAATTGTAAATTATTATTAATCCAAAATAATTTTTGTTATAATTTAGACTAATGACAGGAGGTCATATATGAGTAATTATAGTTATATTGGAAAGAATATAAAAAGGCCTGATGCGGTAAATAAAGTTACTGGTAAAGCAATTTTTCTTGATGATATCAAAATTCCAAATATGTTATATGCAGAAATTTTAACTCCTCCTTATGCTCATGCTAAGATTTTATCTATTGATACATCAGAAGCAGAAAAAATGGAAGGGGTTGTAAAAGTTGTTACAGGAAAAAATTGTAAATTTACATATGGTGATTGTATAAAAGATAGATATCCTATGGCTGTTGATAAAGTTAGATACATAGGAGAAGCTGTTGCTGCAGTTATAGCAGACACACCTCACAATGCGAAACAAGCAGTAAAAAAGATTAAAGTTGAATATGAAAAATTACCTGTTTACACAGATGCACTTGATTCACTAAAAGATGATGCGGTTTTGATTCATGAAAAAAATGGAGAATACTGGCATTTACCATCATACAAACCAATACCAAATACAAATATTGCAAATTATTATGTTTTAAAAAAGGGAAATTTTGATGAAGCTTTAAAAGAGGCAGAGGTTGTTGTTGAAGGTGAATTTAATACCAAATTTGGTTCATCAAGTGCAATAGAACCCCATGGAACCATTGCCTGGTTCCATGAAGATAATACCATCGAAATATGGTCATCTTCAATTTGCCCTGCAATAATACAAGATGACATTGCAAGAACATACGGAGTTCCTGCAAGTAATGTTAGAGTTCATATTCCAGAAATTGGTGGATGTTTTGGATACAAATCTGATGTTACAATAGAACAGACAGTTGCTTATATTGCAAGTCATATGAAAGGTTACCCAGTAAAATGGGTTGCAAGTAGAAAAGAAGATTACACAAGTTCACTTATTGGACATGGTGCAAGAATAAAAATGAAAATAGGAGCAAAAAGAGATGGTCAATTAGTTTTTATTCAATCAAAAGTTTATCATTCAACAGGTGCATACGCAGATACTGGTGTCAATATAACTATGGCAGCAACACATACAGTTGGTGTTTATGAATTTCCATATGCTTTGTGTGAAGGTTATACAGTTTATACAAACACTCCTCCTGTTGGAGCATTTAGAGGTTATGGTTATCAATATGCACATTTAGCAGTTGAAAGACTTATGGATATTTTAGCAAGAAAATTAGGAATGGATAAATTTGAATTAAGAGAGAAAAATTATCTTAGAAAAGATAAAAAATTTGCTACTGGTGAAGTGTTTAATGAAGATTATGGAGATATAAAAAAATGTTCTGATGCTATCAAAAATATAATTTTTGAAAAAGAGAAACCAAAAGAGGATGAAAATTATTTTTATGGAAGAGGTTTTGCGGCAGTAGTCAAAGCCCCAAAAGGAGCTTCAAATTCATCCAAAGGTTGTTATGTTAAATTTAACGGAGATGGAAGCGTATCAGTTAATATGGGAGGAGCAGAAGTTGGACAGGGTTTAAGAACAGTAATTCAACAAATTGCAGCAGAAACATTAAAAATTGATATAGAAAAAATTCATTGCTACACAGAAATTGATACTCAATATTCTCCTTGGGAATGGCAAACGATTGGCTCTATGTTTACAGTTCAAGGTGGAAGAGCATTGATAAGAGCATGTGAAAAAGCAATTGATAAACTGTTAGAAAATGCTTCACTTGCTCTTAGAGTTGATAAAGATATGCTTGAGTATGATGGGGAAAAAATATTTTTAAAACATAATCCAAATATATTTGTAAAAATTGTTGATCTTGTTAGAGGTTATATGCATGAAGATGGTGTTACTGTTGGAGAAGTTATTCAAGCAACCAGTGACGCAAGACTTCCAAGATATTCAAATCCCGATCCAGAAACAGGAATGGGAAATCTTGGAGTTTCTTATACTTTTGGTGCTCAAGGTTGTGAAATAAGGATAGATAAAAAAACTGGAGAGGTTATAATAGATAATTTTGCATCAGCATTTGATATTGGAAAGGTTATAAATCCTGTTCAATTAAGAGGTCAAATTGTTGGTGGTGTAATGATTGGTATTGGTGGAACTCTATACGAGGAACTAAAATTCAATAAAGATGGAAGGTTAATTAACCCACATTTTTCAAGTTATAGATTTCCAACAATAAAAGAAATGCCAAAAAAATATGAAGTTGTTTTTATTGAAACGCCCGAATCAATTGGCCCTTATGGTGCAAGAGGTATTGGCGAACATCCTGTGCTTGGAGTTGCTCCAGCAATTTTAAATGCTATATATGACGCTATAGGAGTAGATTTATATGAAGTACCTATATCAAAAGAGAAAATGCTTGAATTAATAAAAGATAAAACAAAGGAAAAAGCAGGAGTGTAATATGGAAAAAATTAATTTTAAGGTTAATGGTGTGTTAAAAACCGTAGAAATAGAAGGTTATGAATCTTTACTTGATATCTTAAGAGAAAAATTCAATTTAACAGGAACTAAAAGAGGATGCGATGATGGTTCTTGTGGAGCTTGCACTGTAATTGTTAATGGTGAAGCAGTTAAAAGTTGTATTTTTTCTGCAAAGAAAGTTGACAATGCTGAAGTTATAACAATTGAAGGTTTGGCTAAAAATGGAGAGCTTCATCCAATACAAAAAGCAATGATTGATTCTGGTGCTGTTCAATGTGGATATTGTACTCCAGGAATAATAATGGAATTATATTCACTTTTTAATAAAAATTTAGATGTAGATGAAGAGCAAATTATAGAAGCTTTATCAAAACATCTATGTAGATGTACAGGATATGAATCTATTCTTGATGGTGCTAAACTTGCACAAAAATATTTAAAAGAAAAATAATTTTTGGAGGTATCAAATGTATGATATTTTAATTAAAAATTCAAAATTAAGAAAAAAGGATGGACTGTTCTCCATCGGGATTAAAGATGGAAAAATAGAAAAAATTTCACAAAATATAGCAGATAAAGGTGAAAAAGAGATAGATGCAGAAGGTAAATTAGTAACTGAATCTTTTATAAACCCACATCTTCATCTATGTAAAGTCTATACTTTTATGATGATGGAAGAAGAAGCACTCAAAGATTATCATGGAGAAGAAATGGGAAAAGCGATGACAGCAATAGAACTCGCCTCTCTTATAAAATCTAAATATGATGAAAAATGGATTGTTCCAAATGTTAGAAAAGCAATAAGTCATGCAATTAATTATGGAGTTACCCATGTAAGAGGATTTGCAGATGTTGATACAAAAGCAAAACTTGAAGGAATTAAAGCTTTACTTAATGTTAAAGAGGAATTTAAAGGAGTAGTAGATTTACAAGTAGTTGCATTTCCACAAGATGGAGTTGTTAGAGAAAAAGGTGCTTATGAACTTGTAGAAGAAAGTTTAAAAATGGGTGCTGATTTAGTTGGAGGAATTCCATGGATAGAATATACAGAAGAGGATGAAAAAATTCACATTGATAAAATGTTTGAACTTGCAAAAAAATATGATAAAGGAATTTCTATGCTTGTTGATGATGCTGGTGATCCAACACTTAAAACCCTTGAAATGTTAACACTTAAAACAATAAAAGAGGGCTTTAATGGAAGAGTTCTTGCTCATCATGCAAGAGCAATGCAATTTTATCCAACTCCATATTTTATGAAACTTGTCAATCTTCTTAAAAAAGGTGAAGTTGGAGTTGTAAGTGATCCTCATACAGGACCTCTTCATGCAAGGGTTAAGGAGATGATTGAAGAAGGTGCTCTTGTTGTTTTAGGACAAGATGATATTTCTGATGCATACTATCCATATGGTAGAAACAATATGCTTGAAGTTGCTTTTCTTGTTTCACATATATTATGGATGACAACAAAAGAAAATATGGAAAAACTTTATGATATGGTAACTATTGATGCTGGAAAGGCAATTGGTTTAAAAAATCATCGACTTGAAGAGGGAAACGATGCTAATTTAGTTATTCTTAATGAGGACAATGTTCTTGAAGCGTTAAGATACCATAGAGAGCCAAAATTTGTTATTAGTAGTGGAAAATTGATTGATTTAGAAAAATATAAAATATAAAAAAATATAAAGGGAGATTACCTTTCAACCTCCCCTCTTATTATCTCTTTAATTCTTGTTAACCTTCCGTGTGTTTCTCTTTCAATTTCATCAAGTTTCATTTTTATAAATTTTATTGTTTCATTTAAAGATGGAATTAAAACATATTCAAGTGCATTAACTCTTCTTCTTGTTTTTTCAATTTCTCCCGCAAGTTCTTCAAGTTGTTTTAATTGTTCACTATATTCTATTAAATCATTTAAAAAATTAATAAAACCCTGATTGAGTAAATCATATTCAAAGTTAGATATTTCTAATGGATAATTAAATGGATCACCTTCAAAACTATATTTTATTTCAGGGACAGTAACACCCATAACATTTTTTTTCTCTACATTTAAATCTACTTTGACTCTTGGTTTTGATAATAGTTCTAATTTTTCTTTTCCAAGTTGTGATTTTGAAAATAATAAAAGTTTTTCGAGATTTAAAAATTCATCATCAATTTTTTTACTTTTCTCTCTAAAATCTTTTATACTTACGATGAACTCTTTAATCATACCTTCAAGTTTATCTTTAAGAAGTTTATGTCCTCTAATTGCAACAGCTAATCTTTTTTTCAGAGTAAGAAGAACCATACGGTTTGGATTAACTCTCAATCTCATATTATTTTTCCTCTGAAACAAACCTTTTTAAATATTTTTCAATATATTCTTCTCTTACTCTCTTTAATTCAGGAATTGGTATCATTGAAAGAAGTTTCCATCCTATATCAAGAGTCTCTTCAATATTTCTATTTTCATATTCACCCTGATTAACAAACTCTCTTTCAAATCTATCAGAAAATTTTACAAATATTCTATCAACTGAGGTTAATGCAGCTTCTCCAAGAATTTTTGCAAGCTCTTCAGCATCTTTACCTCTTGAGTATGCTGCATATAATTGATTCATCAAATCACTATGATCTTCTCTTGTTTTATCTTTTCCTATTCCTCTATCCTTTAATCTTGAAAGTGATGGCCTCACATCAATGGGTGGATATATTGCTTTTTTATATAAATCCCTTGATAAGAAAATTTGTCCTTCTGTTATATATCCTGTTAAATCTGGAATTGGGTGTGTTTTATCATCCTCTGGCATTGTAACTATTGGTATCTGAGTTATAGAGCCATTTTTGTTTTTTATTCTTCCTGCTCTTTCATAAATTGATGCAAGGTCTGTATACATATAACCAGGATAACCTCTTCTACCTGGAACTTCTTTTCTTGCAGCAGATATTTCTCTCAATGCTTCACAATAGTTTGTCATATCAGTTAAAATTACAAGAACATGCATATCAAGATCAAAAGCAAGATATTCAGCAACTGTAAGTGCTGTTCTTGGAAGTGATATCCTTTCAATTACAGGGTTATTTGCAAGGTTAATAAAAAGTACTGCTTTACTTAGAGCACCAGTTTCTTTTAAATCATTAATAAAAAAA
The DNA here is from genome assembly GCA_029553255.1 of Caldisericota bacterium. GTDB lineage: Bacteria > Caldisericota > Caldisericia > B22-G15 > B22-G15 > JAAYUH01. The sequence continues at coordinate 30,705 of JAKPCM010000051.1, forward strand.
TTTGCTTCTTCGAAAGTGATACCCATAGCTGCAAAAACAACTGCAAATTGTTCTCCTGTCTTTAACACTTTGGACTGTCTGGTGATTTGAGCAGCAAGATGGGAGTGTGGCAAACCACTACCAGAAAAAATTGGAAGTTTTTGTCCCCTGACAAGAGTATTCAATCCATCAATTGAAGAAATTCCTGTCTGTATAAACTCATTTGGATAATCCCTTGAAAATGGATTTATTGGGTTTCCATTTATATCTATCAAATCATCTGGAATAATTTTTGGCCCATCATCAATTGGTTCACCAAATCCATTAAAAATTCTACCAAGTATATTTTTTGAAACTGGAACTTCAAGACCTTTACCTGTGAATTTAACTCTTGCCTCTTTTGGATCTATTCCTATTGAAGGTTCATATAGTTCTATCAATGCTTTATCTTCCTCAGCAACCATAACCTGTCCTTTTCTTTTTTCTCCATTTTTTAAAGTTATTTCGACAAGTTCATTATATTTAACATCTTTTACATTCTGTATTATCATTAATGGTCCAGCTATTTCACTTGTTGTTAAATATTCTTTGGACATTTATCTAACTTCCTCCTTACTTTTCTCTTTTAATGAAGAAAAATCTCTTTCAATCTTTTCAAAAAGTTCATCAAAATATTTAAGGTCACTCTCGCTTATGTATTTAGCTCTTGCAATATCAACTCTTACATCAAGATTGATTATTTTATCAAGTTCAATACCTTCATCTAAAGCTTTGTTTCCCTCTTCATAAAATTTTATTATAGCCTTTAACATTAAATATTGTTTTTTTAAAGATGTATAAGTATCAATTTCATGGTATGCATTTTGATGTAGAAAATCTTCTCTTATAGATTTTGCTCCTTCAAGAATCATTCTATCTTTTGGTGAAAGTGCATCAATTCCAACAAGTCTTACAATTTCTTCGAGTTCTGCTTCTTTTTCTAATAACTCCATTGCAATTTCTCTTAATTTTGGCAACTCTTCATTTATATTTTTTTTATAAAAGGAATCAAGATCAACTGTGTAAAGTGAATAACTTGTCAACCAGTTAATAGCAGGGAAATGTCTTGCTGAAGCGAGAGCATCATCAAGTCCCCAAAAAACTTTAGTAACCCTTAAAGTTGATTGAACAACTGGGTCTGATAAATCTCCACCAGGTGGTGAAACAGCACCAATAACACTCAAAGTTGAAATTCTACCTTCTTTTCCAATATTTACAACCTTACCACTTCTTTCATAAAATGATGCAATTCTTGATGCAAGATAAGCAGGATATCCTTCTTCACCTGGCATCTCTTCGAGTCTTCCTGATATTTCTCTCATAGCTTCAGCCCATCTTGAAGTTGAATCTGCCATTAATGCAACATCATAGCCTTGGTCTCTATAATATTCAGCGAGTGTAATACCTGTAAAAACAGATGCTTCTCTTGCTGCTACAGGCATATTTGATGTATTTGCTATTAAAATTGTTCTTTTCATAAGTGGATAACCTGTTTTCGGATCCTTTAACTCTGGAAATTCGATTAGAACTTCTGTCATCTCATTCCCTCTTTCTCCACATCCTACATATACAATAATATCTGCATCAGCCCATTTAGCTAATTGATGTTGAGTAACTGTTTTTCCAGAACCAAATGGTCCTGGTATACAAGCTGTACCACCTTTTGCAACAGGGAAAAAGCCATCAATAACTCTTTGTCCGGTAATTAGAGGAAAATCAGGTGGAAGTTTTTTAACTATAGGTCTTGGTATTCTTACTGGCCACTTTGTTAGCATTTTAATCTCTATTTCATTTCCTTCGTTGTCTAATACTGCAACTACATCTTCAACCCTCTTGTCTCCTTTAAATATTTTTTTTATCTTCCCTTTAACTCCAACAGGAACAAGAATTTTATGTTTAACAATTTCACTCTCTTGAACTAATCCTATAATATCTCCTTCAGATACAAAATCTTCTTCTTTAACTATAGGTTCAAATTCCCAATATTTATCTCTATTTATAGGATTTTCTTTTACTCCTCTAACAATATATGAACCAAAACTACTGCTTAAAATATCAAGAGGTCTTTGTACTCCATCAAAAATTGAACCAATCAAACCTGGTCCGAGCTCAACTGATAATGGTGTACCTGTTGACTCTACCTCTTCTCCTGGTCCAATACCACTTGTTTCTTCATATACCTGTATAAACGAAAGATCTTCTTTTATTTGAATGATTTCACCAAGAAGTCCAAGTTTTCCTACAAGAACAACATCATACATTTTTGCAAATGGTAGACCTCTTGCAACAACAAGAGGACCTGAAACTTTTGTTATTATTCCTTTTTTCATAATTTATTCTCCTTTTTCAAGGATATCAACTCCTATAGCTTTTTCTGATGATTTTTTGATATATTTATAATTAATTTCTTTTTTAATACCCTTTGATGGTAAAAATATGACTATAGGTAAAAATTTTTTTTCGAGTTCTTCATACACTTTTAAAATATCATCTGAATACTCTTCTGAAATAATAATAATTGTGTAATCTCCACTTTTGTATGATTTAACAAAACTGTCAGCTATATTTTTACTAATAGTATCAAAATTATATGATTTTAAAAATATAGAAAAATCATCATCTCCTAAATACAATATTTTACCCATTAATTAATCTAAGCCTCCTTATTATTGAATCAGATGATTGATTATAAATTAAACCATTATAAATTATATTTAAGTTAGTATAATGAAAATCTTTTAATTTTAAATAAGAGAATGCTATTTCTGGCCCAAAAACAAAAAATTTAGATTCCTTTAATATTTTTATTGTATATTCGTCTTTTTTCTTATCAAAAAATGTTAAGAATTCTAAAAGCTCTTTTTCAATAAAATTTTTATATTTTAAATTTATAAATTCAATGAAATTTTCAGTAGTCTCTTTTTCAAAATTTTTAAATTTGCTATATAAAAAATAACCATTTGGGATAAAGAAAAACTTTGTTTCAAAATATTTATGCTTTAAAAAACTTTCTATATTGTGAAAATCAATCTCTATTCTAATGAAATCAACAAGGAATGGTGAATATTTAAAAAGTTTTATCTCATTTTCAAATTTATCTTTAAGAAAAGATAGTCTTTTTTCATCAGTTAAACCATTAACAATCTTATAATAGTTTCTTTCTATTTCAAAATATTCTATTATTGATTTTAAAGGTACCTTTTTTCCAAAAAAAGAAAGAGTATTCTCCCAATCTTTTTTTAATACTTCTTCAAAATTGGTTGTTTCATCTACTATATCATTATCTTTTTTAATCTGTTCTATAAAAATTTTTGGTGATACAGATAAATAACTTTTATAATGTTCAAGTTTTGGAAATTTATCAGTTAAAATTATAGATTTTGATGATAAATAGCACCAATCACTGTATTTAAGTTTCATCTTCTTCAAAAATCCTTTTTGAAATTTCAAGAACTTCTTTATCCCATATCTCTTTAAACTTATCTTTTAGTGTTATTCTTGATATAAAACCTTCTCCTTCAATAAATGTTTCGTTGTCCTCAATAAATTTAATTTTGCTTTTTCCTAAGTTTTTCTCTACATTTTGTATAATATCTTTTTTGAAAGATTCATCAAAAATAATTTTAAGACTATTTTTATCAAAATGAATGACTTCATTTCCTGTCTCAATTACCTTCAAAATTTCTTTAAAAAAGAAATTTTTTTTGTCATTGTTTGATAGATCATTCAATTTACTGCTTATATTGTTAAATAATTCATTCAAAATCTGATTTTTTCTTTTAAGTTCTACTAAATCAAGTTCAAGTTTTAACTCGTTTTCCTTTTTCTCTATTAGTGATTTTTTTTCTCTTTCTATTAATTCATTCCATTTTTTTTCAATATTTTTTAGTTCTTTATTTAATTCAATATTAATTTTTTCTATATATTCATCACTTTCTTTTTTTAATTTTTTTAATTCTTCCTCCCCCTCTTTTTTTATCTCCTCTATTACTTTATCAAAATTCATAGTCCAGCTGTCACAAATGATGTTACAAGTATTGCTGCAATGAGTGAGATAACGGCATATATTTCTACAAGACCTGGTAAAATAATAGCTCTTCCTGATTCCTCTTCTTTTTCAGAAACAAGATTAATTGAGGCAGAAGCAACTTTTCCCTGCCATATGGCAGAAATAAGTTCAACAAATCCCATTCCTAAACCAATAAAAAATAGTTGCATACCAGTATTAACTGGTATTTTTGGTATACCACCAAAAAGCCCTATCCTTGTTGCTATCCAGAATAGTTCAATAAAACCATAGAAACCTTGTGTACCAGGAAGTGCAGTTATAACAAATAGTTTTCCATAAAGATGTGGTTTTTCAGATAAAACTCCAGCTGTTTGCATTGTTGAAATACCAATTCCAATTGAAGAACCAATACCAGACAAGCTTATTACTGCCGCCATTCCTAAAATAGCAAAAACTAATCCATAAACTTCTGACATATTAAATCTCCTTTCATTGATTTTTAATCACAATTCTTTCACTTTTAAATTTAAATGGTGAAAATTTTCTTCCACCATTTTCATAGAATCTGCCAAAAAACTCAAGAAAAATTAATCTTGTAGGATGAACAAATGATCCTAAAAGACCCATAAAAATATTTAAACCGTGTCCTGCAAGTAGAATTAAAGGTAAAATTAAAATACCAATAATTCCTTGACCAAACATTCTTGCTATAGTGTTGATAATTACCCCTAAAACTGTTGTTGAAAATCCAAGAGCAAGCAATCTTGAATATGAAAGAATATCGCCAAGAGCAGATGAAAAACCATAAGAACTTACAATTCCATAAAGAGAAACAACACCTCCTATTAACTTTCCAATTATTGATTTTGAACTTCTTCCACCAGTTAAGACAATTAAAATAATACCTGATAGGAAAATATATAGAAAAATTTTTGATAAAGATGGATTATTCATAAAAACAATATATAAAACTATACCAACTAATGATATTACCCATGATATTTGATCAAAAATAGCATCAAGGATTTTCTTTTTTCTTATATTATCAAAAGCTTTAAGTAATATAGCAAAAATTTGAGTTACAAAACCTACTGCAAGAGAAAATATAAGCATCTTGATTAAACCCGGGGTTTCGCCAGGCTTTTCTTCTAAAAGATTTATTATTGCAAAATTCGGAAAAGAGAGTAAATCACCAGCCCAAGAATTAGTCAAAACTCCAACAATAGATGAAAAAACACCTAAAATCATAAAAAAATAAAAGAAACTTCTATCTTTTTCATGCACATTAAAAATCTTTATTAGTAGCATACAACCAAAAATAAGTATTAGACCATAAATTACATCTCCGAAACATAGAGAAAAAAATAAAATGAAGAACGGGGTAAGAAATGGAGTAGGATCAAAATCAGAATATTTCGGATAACCATACATATTGACAAGCATTTCAAATGGTTTTACAAATTTATTGTTATTTAATGAAACTGGTACTTTTTCCAAATCTTTAGGTTCTTCATAAAGAATATAAATATTATCAAAATTTTCATTAACTTTTTGCTCAAAGATTTTAATATCTTTTTCTTTAATATATCCTTTTATATAAATTAGATATTTTGATTCAATAACTTTCAGTTTTGTTTCTTCTTCATTTTTTTTGTCAGCATAAAACTCTTTTAATAATTTAAGATCGTCTAAATTTTTTGATTCCTTCTTTATTTCTGTCTCTATATCATCTGACATTTTTTGAAGTTCATTAATTTCTAACATTAAATTTTCATATATTGCTTTTGGCTTCCCTGAAAAATCTTTAAAATCATATTCATTGAAATCTATATTTTTTAACAATTCATAAAAAGATTTATCTTCTCTTAAAAAGGCTATTATTAAATAATAGTTTATTTCATCTTCTGAGATTATTACAGGTTCACATCTCTCTTTTTCATCTAAAAGTTTTTGATAATTACTTTTTTTTAAACTTCCGAAAATAATTTTTAGTTTCTTCAATGTATCAATTTTTTCAATTTCATATTCTAAATTAAGAAAAGGTTTTATTTTATCTGCATCTTTTCTTAAAGATTTTATATCATCAATTAATTTTTCATTTTTCCTCACTAATCCAAATACTTTTTTATATAAAGAATTAAAATCAAGTTTATTAACAATATTTTCAAGATTTTTGTATTCAATATCTAATCTTTCTGGTATAAAATCTGCAATAAACCCTTTTTTCTTTTCGAATTTACTGAACTGATTTAACAGGAAATCTATTTCACTAATTACCTTATCATACTTTTCAACATTAATATCTTTAAAAAAATCAGAACTTTCAACATCCTTAATTTCCTCTATATCCACTTTTTCTTGAAGTTTTAAAAATGTGAAAAAATTATTGAAATTTTTCTTTGATAAAAAAATGTTGATTTCTTTAACTTTATCTATTGCCATATTATTCTAATACCTTCTTGACAATGTCTTCATAAATTGAATCAAACTTTTTTCTCCAAATTTTTTCTTTTTCATCAAGAAGTTTTTCTAACCCATCTATTTTTGATTCTCTCTTCTCTTTATAATCTTTTTCAATTTTTGATAGCTCATTTTCAAGCTTTAATTTAAACTCTTCTTCTTTTTTTCTTATAGAACTCTCTTTATCCTTTATGACTTGTCTCTTCTTTTCTTCTAATTCTTTTTTGTAAGTTTCAATTTCTTTTTCTATTTCAATTTCAACTTGTTTAATCTTATCAATAAACTCTATTTCCATTATAACCTCCAATTGTCTTTTTGTCACTTATAATTATATATTTTAATGTTACTTTATCTCTCAAATACAATCATTATTATAACATATTATTTTAAAACTTTAATATAGTTACATTCAGCATCAATAAAACCTTGCAAATTTGCCTTTTTTTCTTTCAAATCATAAATATAATTTAAAATATTTTCTGAAATTTCTTCACCAGGTACAACTATTGGTAATCCAGGTGGATAAGCAGAAATTACTTTTCCAGAAATTCTTCCTTTAGCATCCTTAAATTCAATTATCTCTTTCTCATTTATATATGCTTCTTTAGGTGTTACTGCCATTTTAGGAATTTCAGGAATTATTACCTCTTCTTCTATTGGTCTCTTCTTATATTTTATTGATATATCTTTTAAAGTAATAATCAGTTTATCAATCTCTTCCTTTGTAATTCCCGGAGTTAAAAATATAAGTATATTATATGAATCAGATAGTTCAATTTCAATATTGTAATTTTTATTTAAAATTTCTTCGACTTCAAAACCAGTTAGACCTATTTTTTTTGTATTTATTGTGATTTTAGTTAAATCTAAATCATATACCTCATCGTTTAAAATTTCTTTTCCAAAACAATAAAAACCGTCAATCTTGTTTACTTTGTCTCTCAAATAATTACTTAAATCGATAATTTCATTCCATATTTTTTCACCTTCGGATTCCATTTGATATCTTGCGACATCAAGAGAAACCATAAAGAGATAACTTGGAGAAGAGGATTCTAAATAGGTTAAGGCATCGAAAACTTTATCCATATCGACTCTATTTCCTTTAATATGTAAAAATGAAGTTTGCGTTAATGCAGGTAATGTTTTGTGCGCTGATTGAACAATCATATCATATCCAATTTTTATTCCAGTTAGTGGGAGTTCGGAGTTAAAAGGAAAATGAACACCATGTGCTTCATCAAGTAACATAGTTTGATTATATTTTCTTCCAATTTTTAATATCTCTTCAATATTTTCACACATTCCAAAATAATTTGGTGAAGTTATTAATGACACTTTTACAGAATTATTTTTCAATTTATCTTCATAATCTTCTGGTTTTATTCCCCATGGAATTCCTGAGTATTTATGGATTTCAGATTGTATATATATTGGCTCAAGATCAAATACTGCAAGTCCACCTATAACTGATCTATGAGAATTTCTCTGTAAAATAACCTTATCTTTTGATTTTAAAGTTGAAGAAAGCATCACTAAGTTGCCAACTGTGCTTCCATTTATTAAGAAAAATGTATAATCTGAACCAAATGCTTTAGCTGCAAGTTCTTGTGCTTCTTTAATAACACCTTCGGGTTTATGAAGATAATCTAAACCTTCAACCTCTGTAATATCATATAAAAATATATTTTCTCCCCATTCATCTTTCAACAATTTATAAATTCCTTTGCCTCTATGATGACCTGGCATATGAAATGCTGGTCTTTTTTTGTTAATATAATCTTTCAATGTAAAAAATAAAGGAATTTTTTTATCCATTTACTCTCCTTGGTCGGGATAGCGGGATTTGAACCCGCGACCTCTTGGTCCCGAACCAAGCGCCCTACCAAACTGGGCCATATCCCGTAGTAAAATTATATATAAAAAATGGTCGGGGCGACTGGACTCGAACCAGCGACCCCCAGCACCCCATGCTGGTGCGCTACCAAACTGCGCCACGCCCCGGCCTTAATAAATAATTTTATAAGATATTAATAATTAGTCAATCTATTCTATAAACTTTTACTGTATATGGTGTTTGACCCCCTGTACACTACTCAGTTAAAAATGTGTTAATGCAAGACCTGATCTCAAAATGTTTATCTAACTATGCACTCTTTTAGGCTTCTTTTTGCTTTCAAATAAAGCATATTAATATATTCATCTGAATATGGCTCAATATTTCTTAAATTATCATCAAGCAAATCTCCAATTTCAATTTTTCTAATTACAAATTTTTTTATTCCTGTTAAAGAATCAACTATATCCTCAAAATCCTCTTCACTCATTGTTGATGGATGAGGTGTAACAGAAATTTCATAATTAAATGAACTTGTTTTTAAGAATGTTAATAAATTTTTAAGATTTCTTATATCAACATTCACCTTAGATACCTCTTTATATTTAATTTCATTTATTGGTGCTTTAATATCAATTGAGATTAAATCAATCAATTTTGATATAATAAGTTTTCTTAATAATGGTTCATTCGTTCCATTTGTTAAAATTTTTGTTAAAAAGCCCATTCTTTTTAAATCTTGTAACAAAAAAGTTAAGGATGGATTTATAGAAGGTTCACCGCCACTAATAACAACTCCATCTATCCATTTTCTATTACCCATTAAGAATTCTCTGATGCTTTCATAAGGAATATCAGGAACAGAATTACTATTTAATACTAAAGATTTCTGGTTACAATATGGACATCTCATATTACAATCGCCTAAAAATAAAATTGTTGTGCCTTTAGTTTCCCATTCCTTTAAAGAATGTTCAATAACTTTTTTAACTTTTATATTTTCATACATATTCAATTCTCCTTAATAAAATTTTAATTCCTTTAAAAATTATATCAGAATAAATAATTTGTTAATATATATGTTATAAATAAAATATGAAAACAACCGGAAAGACAGAGAGAATTAAACAAACATATATACAAAATATTAAAATACCTAACAGATTTAAATCATTTTTTTGGGATTGTCCTGATGGAAATGTTTATGTTGAAAAATTTATTTTAAGAATATTAAATTACGGAGATTTTGAAGATATAAAATATCTTTACAAAAAATATCCTGATGAAACCTATTATGTTGCATTTAGATATCCAGAAATAAAAAGAGGAGTGAAATTTTGGATAAAATTATGGAAAGAGAAAGAATAGAAAAAATGAAAGAAATTGCAAGAAAAATCCAAGAAAACTTCAAAAGTTTCTATCTTGCTGGTGAAACTGCTTTAATGTTTAAATATATGCATAGAATAACTGAAGATCTTGATTTTTTATCTTATAAACCTTTCTCTTTTTTAAGATTATCCTCAAAAATGAGAAAAAAATTTAATATTAAAAAAGAAGAAAAATTTGAAGATAATATAGATTTTATTATTAATGATATAAAAGTTTCTTTTATTTTCTTTCCATTTAAAAATATTTATAGACTCGAAAATTTTGATGACATAAAAATAGCTTCTGATTATGATATTTTTCTTAATAAATTATACGCAGCTGGTAGAAGAATTGAGAATAAAGATGCATTTGATTTTGCTTTTTTATATCAAAAATATAAATGGAATAAAAACAAAATAAAAAAAGATTTTGAAAAAAA